>JBFZDM010000354.1:0-4303 GCA_041307365.1 Chromatiaceae bacterium
CTCCCTGCTGGAGATCAAGGAACTCATCCTCGACGCCGACGCCACCCGGCTCTCAGCCGACGTCGCCAGTCTCTTCCTTCGGCTGGACCGGGAACCGGCGGAGGAACTGCTGGATAGCCTCAATCGCGGGGTCTAGCCCCGCTTGGATGGGGAGACAGGACGAGACAGGCCTGAAAGACCTTCAGAGGTCGAAGGCGACCCAGACAGGACAATGGTCGGAGGGCTTGTCCATGGCGCGGATCCCGTAGTCGATGCCGGCATCCACCAGGCGGCTGGCCAGGGGGGCGGTGACAAGGATGAGGTCGATGCGCAATCCATGCCTGGGCTCGCGTTCGAAGCCGCGGCTACGGTAATCGAACCAACTGAAGCAGTCGTCCCTATCGGGATATTTCAAGCGGTAGGCGTCCATCAGCCCAAAACCCTGCAGGCTGGCAAGCCACTCCCGTTCCTCGGGCAGGAAACTGCACTTGCCTTCGCGCAGCCAGCGCTTGGCATTTTCCGGCCCTATGCCAATGTCCAGATCCAGCGGCGCCACGTTCATATCGCCAAGGATGATCAGATTCTGGTCCGGGGTGAAACGCTCGCGCACATAGCCGGCCAGGTCGGCATAGAACTGACGCTTGGCGGGGAATTTGACCGGATGGGCGCGGGCCTCCCCCTGGGGGAAATAGGCGTTGATGACGGTCACTTCCTCGCCCTTGGACAGGGCAAAGCGACCAGTGATGGCCCGGCGCTGGGCGTCCGACCGGTCGCCGGGAAGACCTTTGACGACCTCCAGGGGTTCCGCCTTGCTCAGCAGGGCCACGCCATAGTGGCTTTTCTGGCCATGGAAGTGAGCTCGGTAGCCCAGGCCCAGGGGGATATCCAGGGGAAAGGCCTCGTCATGGACCTTGGATTCCTGGATGCCGATGACATCCGGGTCCTGGCGTGCCTTGAGGGCCTCCAACTGATGGGGCCGGGCGCGGATGCCGTTGATGTTGAAGGAGACGACCTTAAACATGGTCAGTGCCTCGCGATCACCCGCCGCAGGGCTATCTGGGCGCGATTGGCGGGGGTGGCGAAACCGATGCCGACGTTGCCGCCCGTGGGACCCAGCAGGGCGGTATTGATGCCGACCACCTTGCCGCCGAGGTCGATGAGGGGGCCACCGGAATTGCCGGGATTGATGGAGGCATCGGTCTGGATCAGGCCGCCGACCCCCTCGCCGCCCATGCCTTCCCGGCCGAGGGCGCTGATAATGCCGGAGGTCACCGTCTGGCCAATGCCGAAGGGGTTGCCGATAGCGAGGACGAAGTCGCCCACCTCCAGCCGGTCCGAGTCCCCAAATTGCAGGGCAGAAAGCCCGGACGGCACCGGCGTCAGCACCAGCACGGCAATATCGGCCCCGGGGTCCGTGCCCAGCAGACGGGCGGAGAAGCTGCGCCTATCCTTGAGGGTGACGGTGATCCGACTGGCGTTCTTGATTACGTGGGCGTTGGTCAGCACGTAGCCGTGGGCAGCATCGACGATGAGACCAGAGCCCACGCTCTGCTGGCGCCCACCCTCCACGGACTCGGGAAAGGGGATATCCAGGGTCTCCAGAAAGCGGCGGAAATTGGGATCACTCAGGAAGGGGTGATCCTGCTCGGAGAGGGTGGTCTCCACCGCGACATTCACCACCGCCGGCGTGACCTGGCGTAAGAGTGGGGCCAGGGTAGGATAGCCGCCCCGGCGAAAGGGCACCTCGTGGGGTTCCTGACCCGCCGCCTCAACCTCGGAGACCGGCGGCATGGGCGCGCAGGCAGTCAGGATCACCGCCAGGAGAAGCGTGGCGGCCAGGGCGAGCGGAGGATAGGGCTGCGTCATGGCGGAAGTCCCCCGGTCAACACTGGGATCCTGGACAGTAGCGGGAGACATCGGAGGCCCGCGCCAGGGTATCCGCGACCTCCAGCCTCAAGTTATAGGCCACCGGTTGGTTGATCATGAGGGCGAAGGGCTCCCAGCGACCCTTGCGCCGCACGAAACCGGCATAGGTACTCACCCCCTTGAGGGTGCCCGTCTTGGCCCGCGCCACGCCCTCTTGAGCCGGAAGCAGTTCGCGATAGGGCGAAAACGCCTTCAGTAGCTCTAGCAACTGGCGCGCGCTCAGGCGATTGGCGCGAGACAGGCCAGCGCCATCCTCGATCTGGTAATCGCGCCAGCGAAATTCCTTGTCCACCCAGGTCCGGGCCGCCTGTTGCGCCCTCGCCATGTCCAGCCCGCGTTGGCCATCCTTGCCGCCCAACAGCACGAAGAGATAATTGGCGATGAAGTTGTTGGAATATTCCAGCATGGGGGCCAGGATGGCACTCAGATTCCGGCTATTATCGTGCCGAAGGACGCGCTTGGCCCCGGCGGGCACCTGGCCGTAGCGGAGGCCGCCCTTCACCGGGATCCCCGCCGCCTCCAGCTTGGCAGCCAGCACCTCGCCGAAATAGCGCAGGGCCGTCTCCCGGTCCTTGAGGTTGACCCGGTGTTTGCCCGGCCCCAACCGGGCGGCAATCTCCCGCGCCAGGGGTGTTAGCGGTGTCTGGGCCTCGCCGCCGCGGGTCTTGCCGCCCTCGTTGGTCAGTGTCAGGGTGTTGAAGTTGATCGCCAGGGCCGTCACCGGGGCGTCATAGGGGTTGTCACTCGATGAGCGCCCATCGATCCTCAGCCCCGGCGAAAAGAGGCCGTCATCCAGCCCAATCCCCGCCAGCGAACCCAGGCCTTTGGCCTTGAGCGCCGTCACGAGGCGGTCCATCTCCTCCGACACCAGGTAGGGATCGCCGCCCTGGACCCAGAGCCAGCCGTCAGCGATGTGGAGATCCGTGTGGAAACGATGGTCCAATCCCCAGCGCCGGATGGCGGCCAGGGCGGTGGCTACCTTCATGGTAGAGGCCGGAATCATGGGTTTGTCCGCCTGGTGGGCAAGGCGGACCTCGCCATCCTCCTCGAGGATGAGGCTGGCATCCCGCATGGCCAGAACCTGCGAAATGGCATCCCCAGCCGCCAGGCTGGCGCGGGGAGGCAGGGCGAAACCACCGGCCACAAGAGCAAGCGAGAGGGCGAGGACAAAGGCCTTTGTCATGGCACCAAGAACTCGAAAACCACGAATTGGCTTAGCATAGGGCTAATGGGCAGGAAGCACACGGGAATTCTTGTCCTGGACGACTGCCAGCCCCCAGGCGGCCACGAAACCATTTAGCAAGTGCCTGAAGCCCCTGGTTCGGGTGTCCGTTTCCGGTGCCCGGAAATCAGGCATGTTTTCTGGCGGCCTATGCGGAGTTTGCACGGCGTTCCTGAAACCGGAAACCCGGAGCAAAGGCGGAGCCATCGAGCAGGACAGCCGCGGAAAAAAACCGGCGCCAAGGCCGGTTCTCCGCCTGGATCGGCGGGCGCCGATCCGAATTGGTCGGGGTGAGAGGATTCGAACCTCCGGCCCCTACGTCCCGAACGTAGTGCTCTACCAGGCTGAGCTACACCCCGTCAGTAAGTGCGCGCGACGGCGAACACCGCCATCTTTTCCAGCGCTTGGCGCTGTTCCGACTCGGGAAGCGCGGCGATCGCCTGCGTGGCGGACCGTGCATATCGGCGTGCGAGCGAGATAGTGTAGTCAATGCCATCGGTCGAATCAATTGCCGCCGCGACCTCGGCGATACGGGCGCGGCCGCCGGTCTCGATGGCCTCGCGCAGCAAGGCCCGTTGTTCCGGCGTGCCGACCGCCAGGGCCCGGATTACTGGCAAGGTCGGCTTGCCCTCGGCCAAATCATCGCCCAGGTTCTTACCCAACTCCTCACCCTTGGCGCGATAATCGAGGGCATCATCGACCAACTGGAAGGCAATGCCGAGAGATCGGCCATAGTCGGCCAGGGCCGTCTCGATCTCGGCGGGCGATTCGGCCAGGACGGCGCCGATCCGGGTACCGGCTTCGAACAGGGTCGCCGTCTTGCGCTTGATGACCTCCATGTAGCGAGCCTCGGTGGTATCGGCATCGTTGCAGTTGAGCAACTGCAGCACCTCGCCCTCGGAGATGCGGTTGGTGGCATGGGAAAGGATGTCCATGACCCGCATGCTACCCACGTCCACCATCATCTCGAAGGAACGCGAGTAGAGGAAATCCCCCACCAGGACGCTGGCGGCGTTGCCCCAAACGGCGTTGGCCGTGTCGCGGTGACGGCGCTGCTCGGAGCCATCCACCACGTCATCGTGGAGCAAGGTCGCGGTGTGGATGAACTCGATCACCGCGGCCAGATCGACATGATGCCCTCCCGCGTAACCGCAGGCGCGAGCGCTCAAGAGGACA
>JBFZDM010000384.1:0-2756 GCA_041307365.1 Chromatiaceae bacterium
CCCCGCGTCCGGATCGCATCCGCCACGCGGCGGACGGCGAGCATGTAGGCTGCCATCCGGAGGGGAACCCCCTCGCCCTGGCTTACGGTCCACACGTCGTTCAGGGCGCGGGTCAGCAGCGCTTCCAGCTTCTTGTTGATCTCGGCCTCGTCCCAGTAAAAGCTCTGCAGGTCCTGGACCCACTCCAGGTAGCTGACGATCACTCCACCGGCGTTGGCCAGGATGTCGGGCACCACCAGGATTTCCCGCTCTGCCAGGATGCGGTCGGCCTCGGGCGTGACGGGGCTGTTGGCCCCCTCGACGATGACCCGGGCCTGCACGTCGGCGGCGTTGTCGATGCAGATCTGTTGCTCGAGTGCCGCGGGGATCAGGACGGCAACGGGCGCGGTGAGGAGCCCCTCGTTGGTCAGGGCCTCCACGCCGGGCCCGCGGTAGCCTTCCAGCAGGTGCTTGGGATGCTCGGCCACGTGCCGGTCGAGGGCGGGGATGTCGAGGCCCTGCGGCGCGTACAGCCCGCCGCTGACGTCACTCACGGCCACGACCTTGCAGCCCATCTCGTGCAGCAGGGCCGCCGCGGTGGAGCCCACGTTGCCGTAGCCCTGCACCGCCACCGTGGTGTCCGCCAGGCCGCCGCCCAGGCGCTCGAGGACCTCCCGCGTGACGATGGCCACCCCACGGCCGGTCGCCTGCCGCCGACCCAGCGAGCCGCCCAGGCTGGTTGGCTTGCCGGTCACCATCTCAAAGCTCGTCTGGCCCTCCAGCATGCTGATCGTATCGGCCATCCAGGCCATGATCTGGGCGTTGGTGTTCACGTCGGGTGCGGGGATGTCGCGCTTGGGGCCGAGGATGGGCAGAATGCCGGCCGTGTAGCGGCGCGTCAACCGGCTCAGCTCGCGCTCCGATAGCCGCCCCGGGTCACACTGCACACCGCCCTTGGCGCCCCCGTAAGGAATGTCCACCAGGGCGCATTTCCAGGTCATGAGGGCCGCCAGGCCTCGCACCTCGTTCAGGCTGACGTCGGGATGAAAGCGGATGCCGCCCTTGCATGGGCCCCGGGCGCTGGAGTGCTGGACGCGGTAGCCGGTAAAGACCTCGATGCGCCCGTCGTCCATCTCTACGGGCACGGCGACGATGAGCTGTCGTTCGGGCTGGCGCAGGATCGCGTGGATGCCCGGGTCGAGGTTGATGCGGCGCGCGACCTCCTCCAGCTCGGCCAGGACCGTGCCCCACAGATCTTCTTCCAGCTCCCGGGCGGTGGTGATGCTGGGGATACCGGTCACATGTACGTCGACGATTTGCTTGGCCATGTCCCTCTCCTGAAAGGGCCCTGCGAGGAACGCAGGGCGGCGTTCGCTTTGTTCCTTGTCGACGTCGACGGCTGCCACCACCGGCAGCCCCTATTATAGCACCGGTTGGCCGGAGGGACCAAAGATGGGGAAGCCATCGGGCAGGGCCGGGGAGGAAACGCTGCCGGTTCTATACCTAGACTTCCGATGTTCGCAAGGCGAACATCGGGAGTCTATGCTGGGACAAGCCCTACTCCCCAGGGGGGTCAGGTACCCCCCATATAGCCAACATACAACACAACTTCACAAGGATTGCCAGGGCAGGTTGTCTCGATGCCTGCGCCAGACATCAGCCGGCGTCAGCGCTGGATCCGCCTGGATTGTCGTCCGCGGCGAGCATTAAGCGCGCGAGAGAACGCGCCGGTGGTGGACCTGGCAATCCAACAGCATCGCAGGCGGGGGGTCAGGAGGCCGCCAGGGCGGAGGGGAGGGTGAAGCGGAAGGTGCTGCCCTGCCCCGGCGTGCTCTCGACCCAGATGCGCCCGCCGTGGGCTTCGACCAGGCTCTGGGCGACGCTCAGGCCCAGGCCGGTACCGCCCATGCGGCCCAGGCCGTCCGTGCGCGTGCGGGCCGGATCGGAGCGCCAGAAGCGCTCAAAGACGTGGCCGAGGTTTTCGGGGGCGATCCCCTCCCCGGTGTCGCCGACGGCGACCTCCACACCGCTGCCATTTGCAGTCGCGGTTACGGTCACCGCGCCGCCGGGCGGAGTGTGGCGCAGGGCATTGATCAACAGGTTGCGCAGCACCTGGGCCACGCGGTCCGCATCGGCCTGCACCGTGGGCAGGTCGTCTGCCAGGCGGCCGTCGAGGGCCACCCCCTGCCCTTCGGCAGCCGAAGTCAGGGTATCGACGGCATTCAGGATAAGGCTCACGAGGTCCACCGGGCGTAGGGCCAGGCGCAGCTGGCCCGCGTCCGCCAGGGCCAGGTCCCGCAGGTCGTCGACCAGGCGCGACAGCAGCCGCGTTTCGTCGTACAGGCTCGAGATCTCGGCCACGTCCAGCTGATAGACGCCGTCCAGCATGGCCCGCAGGTTGCCCTGCAGCACGGTGAGGGGCGAGCGCAGCTCGTGGGCCACGTCGGCCACCATGTTCCGGCGCTGCCGCTCCGACTCGCCCAGGGCAACGGTCATATCGTTGAAGGCTTGCGCCACCTCGATCAGCTCGTCGCTGCCCTCGGCTCGCACGCGATGGCCCAGGTCGCCGCCAGCCACGGCCCGCGCAGCCGCCGCCAGCCGCTGCAGAGGAGCCGTGAGGCTGCGGCTCAGGAGGGCGCCCATGATCAGCGACGCGCCCACGGCCAAGACGGCACCGGTGATGAGGATGTTCTGCATCCGGTCCAGAAAGCGCTGCTCCAGCTCACCCAGGCGGTCGTCGCCGCCGGGCAGCGAGAGAAGCAGGTAGCCCAGCACCT
>JBFZDM010000400.1:0-2847 GCA_041307365.1 Chromatiaceae bacterium
ATGGCGAGACCGTGGTGGCCTTGATCAACGGCCAGCAGGTGACGCTCAAGCGCTTTTATGTGGAAGCGGCTGGGGTCCGCCTCCAACCGGCTAATCCCGAGATGGAACCGCTCTATCTCCGCCATGAGGAGATCGAGATCCTGGGTATCGTCACCGGGGTGGTGCGGATGACGCCCTGATGCTGGCTGCCGGTGCGGGGTGGCTGCGGGGGTTGGGAGACCATTTTTGATCCTATGCGCAAGTCAAGCCCCGGGTGGTTATATCCCGAGACGGAGTTACCCGTTATGCTTAGCCAGGGATGTGCTGCGCCTTTTGAGAGCAGAGGCACGGTGTGCCCGACAGGCGGCACGCACGACGTCGAAATGATCCACCCGGAGACCGGCCAGCGATGAATCTGAACCTGCATAAAAATGCGCGGACCACGCCCGCGATTCGCCAGGAGCTGCGTGAATCCACCAAGTCGGAGCGCGAACTAGCCCGCGAGTACCACCTGAATCGCGCCACGGTGCGCAAATGGCGGCGCCGCGACAACGGTCAGGATGCCTCGCATCGTCCCCATCGCCTGCATACGACCCTCACGCCGGCCCAGGAGTGGGTGGTCATTGAGTTACGCCAAACCTTGCTCCTGCCCTTGGATGATTTGCTGGCGGTGACGCGCGAGTTCCTCAATCCCGATGTTTCGCGTTCGGGTCTGGATCGCTGCCTGCGGCGGCATGGCGTCTCCCATCTCCAGGCGCTGATCCCGCAACCAGAAGACGGCGCAACGCCGACAAAATCCTTTAAGGATTATGAGCCTGGCTTTGTCCAGGTCGATGTCAAGTATCTGCCGCAACTGCCGGACGAGACCGCGCAGCGCTATCTATTCGTAGCCATTGATCGCGCCTCGCGCTGGGTTTACGTGGAAATCCTGGGCGAAAAGACGGCGAACAATGCCGCCCAATTTCTAAAGCGGCTCGTTGATAACGCGCCCTTCAATGTGCAAAAAGTCTTGACCGATAACGGCAAGGAATTCACCGATCGCTTCGGCGACACCGGCGAACGCGACCCGACCGGACCTCATCGCTTCGACCGCGCCTGCGATCAACACGGCATCGACCACCGCCTCATCAAGCCCCGTCATCCCCAGACCAACGACAGGGTCGAGCCCTTCAATGGCCGCCTCAGCGAGGTGCTGGCCACCACCCGCTTCGATTCAGCCCAGAACCTGGAGGACACCCTGACCCTTTATGTTCGATTGTATAACCATCAGATCCCGCAGAAAGCGTTAGGGCACCGCTCGCCCGTGCAGGCCCTGCAAGATTGGCAGGAGAGGTGCCCGAAGTTGTTTAAAAAAGAAGGTATACAATCTCACGGGGCTTAAAAATCGCTTGGGGTTGTCAAGAAATTTACCAGCCTCTGAAAATCCTTGAAGCCTCCCAAGCACTTGCCCCGCCAGTGTCATGATTCCAGTGTTCTTTAGCGCACAGATGGCGCCGTTGGACTGGGCTAGAATTATATTGATTTCCCCGCAAGAGACGGATCGCCCACTACCTGGCGCGCCAGGACCGATGGGCCCAGTGTCATTTCTGGACGTTGGGTATTAAAGGAGGAGTCAATGTCAGCCCCATCCCTAACCCTTCCGATAAACCGCCTGCTTGCGGTATTGACACCTGATGCTCAGGAACGAATCTTGGCACAATGCGAGCCGGTTGAACTGGTGTCCGGCGATATCCTTTGTGAGTCCGATGAGCCGTTTGAGCACGCCTATTTCCCGCTGAAGGGGATCATCGCCCTGATTACCATCATGGGCCAATATCGGCCCTTGGAAATGGGCCTGATCGGCAATGAGGGAATGCTCGGCGCAACCCTGGCGCTCGGGGTAGAGACCGCCCCCATGCGGGCCGTGGTCCAGGGTTCCGGCACGGCATGGCGGATGACCAGCGAGCGATTCCAGCGGAAGTTGCGCACCGACCCCGGTCTGAGGGGCACCATCCACCGTTATCTCTATGTCTTGCTCACCCAGTTTGCCCAATCCGCCGCTTGCACCCATTTTCATGAAATCGAACCGCGCTTGGCGCGCTGGCTGCTGATGACTCATGATCGGGCGCACGCCGATCATTTTTATTTAACCCATGAAGTTCTTGCCGCCCTGCTTGGGGTGCGTAGGAGTGGCATCACCATCGCCGCCGGTGCGCTGCAACAACACGGACTGATCCACTATGTTCGTGGGGAAATAAGAATTCTCGATCGGCCGGGTCTGGAAGTCGCCGCTTGTGGTTGCTACACCGCTCTGATCGCTGATTATACCGGACAATTCGCCTAGCCCAATTCTCCTCACTCTCCCCTTGCAAGCGAACCTGGCTTATCCGGCTACTCACCCCGGATCTGTAGCCGTACAGCCATCTGATCAACCGCCACCGTGGTACGGGCAAGCAACCTTGCTCGATTACCTCTTCACGGACATGCCCACAAATGGCTTTAAAAGTCACAAGGTACGCTCACAGTAGAATTAAATCTTGCTATGTGCGCTGGCGAACACAACATTCCGAAAATCAGGCCCATATTTAAATTAACCAGAGGGAACGGCAAGTGACGATGCAGGTTGTGCGGTCTTCGCCATGTCTCTCTTCCGTCGCGATGTCAAGGGTGATTTGGGCGGAATAGGGAAGGTATCCCAGGGGCAATTGGAGTCAACGTGATAGTCACCCAACACCATGCAACAATCCAGCGAGGCATTCTATGAATCTCAGTTTAAGCCATATCGCTATCGAGCCTGTACTTGCCATCTTGGCAGGCATCTTGATCCTCGTGGCGCCTAGATTTCTGAACTATTTCGTGGCCGTGTACTTGATCGCTATCGGCGTTATG
>JBFZDM010000413.1:0-2850 GCA_041307365.1 Chromatiaceae bacterium
TCGACCCCCATGACTCGGGCCATCGGCTGCTCTGGATCGGGTCGTTACACCTTCCTCGGGTCACGCCCTAAGGTCGCTTCCGCGAACGGGCAGCGGGCCCAGGCCGATGGGCGGATGACTAAAGTTGTCCGTTGCCTCGTCACCCCTGCGACCGAGCCGGAGCCGCCATGTGGCGAAATGGCCACGGCGTTAGATCGGTCCCGTCGTCCAACCCCGCGGCTGAGCACACCGCCACCAGGATCCCGACCCCGTTTGAGTTGTTGCCACGCTCATCATCTGCTAGCGTCTCGACGACGGACATTGTGTATGGTCATTGGGCAGGTGCGGCTAGAGGGAGAATCAGTTAAAGGTGCGGACTTGTGGGTGTTATGCCAAAAGATGGAGGCTATCTTTCAACTCCATCTTCTTCAGCAACTAGGTTTCACTGAGTCAGAAATTCAGGGGATACTTACCAACAATTGCAAGCTTAAGTGTCAAGCCCCGTGAGATTGCATACCCTCTTTTTAAGATAATCAGGGGCATTTCTTCCGCCAATCTTGCAGGGCCTGAACGGGCGCGATGAGACCTGCGCACGCTGGGGAATGTAATGATTATTCAGGCGCACATAGCGGCTCAGGGTGTCCTCCAGGTTCTGGGCCGCGGCGGCTCTGTCGGACCCAGGCGGTCGAGATTGACCCCACCCTGAGCGAACTCTGGGAGACCAAGGATCGCATCGCCAGGGAGCATGATTAGGACGTGGAGCGCTTGGCGGCCTAGTTGCGGCGCAAAGCCCCAACCCCACCGGGTCGGATCTGGCGTGATCCGCGCGAGCGCCAAACCGATCCGGTGGTACCGGCATGTCAAGTCCGTGGCGGCCACTCGCTCGCGTCCACGGTTTCCTGGTAGGCATGCCAGGTAGCGTGACCAATTATCGGGAATATGACCACCAGCCCTAGTAATCCTGTTACCACGGAAAACAACATCCCACCCACAATCGTCGTCGCCCACAGTAACATGACCTTTCGGTTGCGCAATACCGCGTTGATACTGGTGACTATGGCAGTAACCAGATCGGTGCGACGATCCATGATCATCGGCAGGGAAAAAGCGCTAATGCAAAAAGTAATCACGGCAAATACGGCACCCACCGCGGCCCCGATACCAAAGAAAAACACCAAATCTGTCTTGTTGCTTATGAACCCGCCAGCGGGAAAAAAGAGATGCAGCAGGTGACCGACATGGATCCATACCAGAAACAGGACTATGAGAACGCTTGTAAACAGGCCCAAGTTGCCGATACCTCGCGTGCCATCGCGAAAGCAATAGCTGAGTTTGGGAGACTGTCCCTTCTGCAGTTGGCAACTGATGGAATAGAGCCCGATGGCCATGACCGGCCCGATCAAGGTTAAACCGGAGAGGATCGTCAACAATACGAGCGGGCCGCTGATGACAAATCCGGCATAGGCGGCGATGTAGCACAGGATCGTCGCTGTCACACCATAGGCCAAACTTTTGCCCGGCGCCCTTCTCAGATCCGCAATGCCAAGCCTTATCCAGCGTTTCGGCGCTTCGATGTCCAAATCGCGGCAAGGTGCAACGAATGGCAGGTTATTGGTGTTTTCAAGTGGATTCTGTGAATCCGAATCGGTGTGGTCAGACATGTCAAATGAGCCATTTAAGGTGGTCTTGGATTAAAAAATTTCTAAGGACTATGGCTTTGCTGGCCCGTGAGCAGGACTCCAGGACTTGCCCTGCCCCCGCGCTAGCACGTCAATTTTCTGAACATTAGCCCAGGCTCCCGAACCTGTCAAACCAGGGGGAAATGGGCCCTTTCCGCCGGGGCCCCGTACGCCACCGCCAACGGCACGGCCCAGGCTAGGAGTGATTTCACCGCCACGGGCAGTGTGCTGATCTTCCCGGCCGGCCAGTTGGTCCAGACGGCGCCCTGACGCCCCTCCGTCCCGCTCGGCCCGGACGCGGGGCTGGTCGCCGGACCCCCACCGCCAGGAGACTGGCTGCCACGCCGGCCGCCCGTGACCGCCCGTGCGGTTGGGTTATCTAGCCACCAGCATTAGCGATACCCGCGGCAGTGGCTGCGGCGTTATCCTATCCCCAACGACATTCAACCCTGCTCCGGAGCCGCGGATGACCCAAGTCATTTATATGATGCCCAAACGGACACACCTCTTCTGGGACCCCCGCCTCGAACCGTTGGAACTGGAGGAAGAACCCGGTATTGAGGTGCCCTTATTGGGCTACGTGAGTGCGGGCCGGCCCGTGGAAACCCCCGAAGAGCAGGAAACCATCCGGCTCCCGAGCCACATGACCCGCAAAGCGAGCTATGCCCTGCGGGTGCGCGGACACTCCATGATTGACGACCAGATCCAGGACGGGGACATCATCGTCATCGAACAACGCCAGACCGCCGAGAATGGCGAGACCGTGGTGGCCTTGATCAACGGCCAGCAGGTGACGCTCAAGCGCTTTTATGTGGAAGCGGCTGGGGTCCGCCTCCAACCGGCCAATCCCGAGATGGAACCGCTCTACCTGCGCCATGAGGAGATCGAGATCCTGGGTATCGTTACTGGGGTGGTGCGCATGACGCCCTGATGCCGGCCGCCGGTGCGGGGTGGCTGCGGGGGTTGGGAGACCATTTTTGATCCTATGCGCGAGTCAAGCCCCGCGTGATTATATCCCGAGACGGAGTTACCCGTTATGCTTAGCCAGGGATGTGCTGCGCCTTTTGAGAGCAGAGGCACGGTGTGCCCTCCAGGCGGCACGCACGACGTCGAAATGATCCACCCGGAGACCGGCCAGCGATGAATCTGAACCTGCATAAAAATGCGCGGACCACGCCCGCGATTCGCCAGG
>JBFZDM010000428.1:0-2514 GCA_041307365.1 Chromatiaceae bacterium
GGTCTCGCCGTGCTATATTAAGATTTCGGCATACACTAAACAGGCCGGCGGAATCCAAGACTTACTGTGGCTGTTGGGAGAGAGATCCATGAGCGACATCGCGGCGTTGAAGAAAGAGAAGCAAGAACTGATCGACAAGATGCTGGAAATGCAGAAGCAGTTCATTGCCTACGAGCACGAGAACGGCGTCACCGGCAAGGACTACTGGGCATCCGAGGAAGGGCTTCTTGCCAACTATCGCCACGAATACAGCGAGATGGCCACCCGTGTCGTCGATCTGGCCCACGAGATCGTTGGCTCTTCGCGACACTACTGATCCCCCTTACGGGCCCGCGCCAAGGCGCGCCCGCTCTCGATTTCACCAAACCCGCGCGTGGCGCGGGTTTTTATTTGCTTCATGGGATCGGCTCTAGTGGATTGGGACCTGATCGCCGTAGAGGCATGGACATCCCATCCATAAGAAGACGTGAACAGGTAGCCGCCCCCCTTGCCGACGGCTTGGCGCAGATTGCCCCCCTGGACAGGCGCACAGCAAACGCTGACTATTGGCCATCCTTGGCCTAAAGACGCACGCTATACGAAAACGCCCTGTGTGTATTAGTGCGTTTTCAGTGGCATGACGCTTGAGAATATTGGGGCATCATGCCCCGCACGGGACCCGCCCCTTGCCCGAGCCTGATCACGCCTCAATCCGCGGTGGCCGGTAAAGGGCTTGGCCAACCAGGTCGATGCCGCATTCCATTGTCCCGAGCCAGTCAAAAAATTCCCCCACCGCCCCGGGTCCGGCGATGACCCGGCCATGTTGGGGCACCAGTTTGTCCACCTCTAACTCACGAACCATCTCGACCCAAAAGCGGCAGACCTTTTTGGAACCCATGTAGCGGCGGTGGAACGGCTCCATCCAGGGCAGTACCTCCGCCAGCCTCGTCACCGGCTCCTGGAGCCCGCCACCAGGAAAGTTGGCCCCAATATCGCCAGAGAACAGGATGCGGCTGACCGGGTCGTAAAAGGAGAAGTTGCCCTCCGAATGGAGGAAATGGGCGGGCAGGGCCTGAATATGTGTCCCACCGAGAGGCAGGTTCAGGCCCTCATCCGGCATGGAGATCACGCGATCGGTCAGCCGCCCCGGACGGGTGAAGTGAGGGATGAAGCGCTCCCAGACCGCCGGAATCACGATCCTGCACGAGGTTTGCGCCAGCCATTGATCCACCGAGGAGACGATATCCGGGTCCTGGTGGGAAGCCAACACATAGTCCAGACTGCCCGGATCCAGGAAATTACCCAGCGCCGCATACAGGTGGCCGAAGGTAAGCTCGCCCCCGGGATCCAGCAAGGCGGCATGCCCCTGATCCAGGATCATCACCTGATTCGCCTGCACCGCTTCACCGGTCACCAGATCCTGGAATAGGACGCAGATGTGGGAGCCGTTGTTGTAAAGTTCCAGGGCCATGCTTCCTCCGCTGTAGGTGACAAGGCTAGGGTAGATAGCGCGATCTTTACCGACCTGAGGTCCAATCGCAAGCCCTGATGCCTCAACTAACGAGGGTATCTGGGATGATCGAGAATCAGCAATGGCCCACGACTACCGCCGATGCACGCGCGATACAGGAGCGCTTTCGCGACCAGGTCGTCCGAAAAGACGCTCTGGCCGAGGTTCGGCGAGTGGCGGGGCTGGACGTGGGTTTCGAGGCTGGCGGGGCCATCACGCGGGCGGCGGTCGCGGTTCTTTCTTTTCCCGATCTCCAGCTCGTGGACCAGGCCATGGCGTGGCGGCCGACAGACTTCCCCTATGTGCCGGGCCTGCTCTCCTTCCGCGAAGTACCGGCCTTGCTCGATGCCCTGGCGCAGTTGGGCGAACCGCCAGATCTCTTGCTCTGCGACGGTCAGGGGTACGCCCACCCACGTCGTTTCGGGCTAGCCTGTCATTTGGGGGTGCTGACCGGCCTGCCGAGCGTTGGCGTGGCCAAATCCCGCTTGATTGGGACACATGGTCCCTTGGGACGGGAAAAGGGGGACTGGGCCTGCCTTTGGGACCAGGGTGAGGTAATTGGCGCCCTGGTGCGCACACGCCGGGATGTTCAACCCCTCTATATCTCGGTGGGTCACAAGATCACGCTCGAGACGGCGATCCGTTATGTGATGGCATCTACGACCCATTACCGCCTGCCTGAGACAACCCGCTGGGCCCACCGCCTGGCCTCAGGGGAGAAGGAGTGAGGTCAGCCATTCTGGAGTTTTGGAAGCTGGGCATCCCGCCTGGGCGAGATCCAAGTCCATCTTGAGGGCTTGTACGCATGTCTCTCATACGCCGAGGCTTGGAATGGTGGGCTGAGAGGCCAGGACAGGGTGACAAGGTATTAGTCAGACCGGATGTGCTCGATGTATTTTGCCACATCCACCATCTCCAGGCGGATGGCGTTGGCACTAGCTCGCAAGCGGGCATCCGTATTACGAAAGCCAAGGTCACAACCAGCATGGCCCCGACTCGACAGGGGCAGGGGAATCATATCCCGG
>JBFZDM010000232.1:0-6782 GCA_041307365.1 Chromatiaceae bacterium
CGGTCCTAGCCGCGCGCCCGGGGAGACCTCAAGAAATGCGCAAACTGAACCTAGCGGCCTTTGTGGCCCTGATTTCGCTGCTGATAAGTCCCTTCGGGTTCGCCGAGCAAGCGGCCATGCCCAAAATCGCCGATACCGTGCTCAAGATGCCCCTGGCAAGCGGGGTGAGCGCGGACGATGCCATCGAGTCCATGAAGCTGCGCGCCAACGCCTTGAACTTCAAGCTGGTCGCCCACCTGCCCCTGTCCCAGCAACTGCAGAGCATGGGCATCGACAGCAAGCGGGTGGAGATCTTCCAGTTTTGCGACGCCGCCATCGCTCACGACATGATCTCCCATGACATCGACTTTTCCGCCTACCTACCGTGCCGCATCACCCTCATCGAGGACAAGGATGGCAACACCTGGCTGGTGACCCTCGACCTGGATCTGGTCATCCGCACCGCCGACTTGTCACCGGACTTGATGCAAAAGGCCATCCAGGTCCGCGACACCCTCCGCGAAATCATCGAGGCCGGCGCCAGCGGCGACCTTTGATGCCTTGACCGCCGCCGAGCCGGTTTCGCCGCCGGCTCAACCCCATTGAGACATCACGGGGCACCTCCCCCAACCCTCGTCATTTGCTTTGCTTTCAGCCCTGGCCCTGGCAGTGTTCGCCAAGGGGCGACTCTTCTCAATGCGTCCTCGACCAGGCCCGAGCCTTCCTCAAAACAGGGTTCTCAAGGCCAGCCGCAGCAGGGGCACCAGACCGGCCTTGTCAAGTTGAGGGTGGCTGATGGCGCGGGCCTGAAGGCCCTCGAAGAGGGCGGTCAAGACCTCGGTGGCGGCGGCCTCGTCCTCAACCGGCAGACCCCGCGCCTGGCGGGTGGCGCGATAGAGACGACGGAGTCGCTGGCGTTTGGCGGCATCGGCGGCGCGGACAATGGCCGCCACTGCCGGGTTGCGCGCCGCCTCGGCCAGGATCTCCATCTCCAGGGCGGCGTTATCCAGGTCCGTCTGTTCGTCCAGGCCGGCCTCGATCCGGTCCATCATGGCCTGAAAGAGGTCCTCGGCGTCCTCGATCTGGGCGAAGAGCGCCAGCGAATGGTCCAGCTTGCGCTGCACCAGGGCCGCGATCATGGCCTCCTTGCTCTCGAAGAAGTGATAGAGGTTGCCGGCGCTCATGCCCGCCGCCTTGGCGATGCGGACAATGCTGGCGCCATGAAAGCCCTCGCGCACGAAGCAGGCGGCGGCGGCGGTGAGGATCTGCTCTCGCCGCGCCAGCCCTCGCCCCTCCTGATCCAGGAACGGTTCTACTGGATCAACCATGGGCGGAGGCTTCCCGCGGTGCCGGGGTAATTTGAGCCCGCTTGCGCCTCCGCCCCCGAATCAGCACGAAAAAGAGGGGCACGAAGAAGACTCCGAGCAAGGTGCTGGCGACCACGCCGCCCAAGACGCCAGTGCCCACGGAGTTCTGCCCGCCGGAGCCCGCGCCCGTGCTGATGGCCAGCGGCAGGACGCCGAAGCCGAAGGCCAGGGAAGTCATCACAATGGGCCGGATGCGCAGCCGGGCCGCCTCCAGCGCCGCGCTCATGGCGTCCCGACCCTGATCCTGGAGGGTGCGGGCAAACTCGACGATGAGGATGGCGTTCTTGGCCGCCAGGCCCATGGTGGCGAGCAGGCCCACCTGGAAATAGATGTCGCTTGGCAGGCCGCGGCCCATGGCCGCGAGGACGGCCCCCAGGACGCCAATGGGCACCACCAGGATGACGGCGAAGGGCACGGACCAGCTCTCGTAAAGGGCGGCCAGGGTCAGGAAGACCACCAGCACCGAGAGGGTATATAGCAGAGGCCCCTGGGTCCCGGCGGCGCGTTCCTCAAAGGAAAGGCCAGTCCACTCCAGACCTATGCCCGGCTCCAGCTTCCCGACCAGTTCCTCGACCACCGCCATGGCCTCGCCAGAACTCAGGCCGGGGGCAGCCTGACCCAGGATTTGGGCAGAGGGCAGGCCATTGAAACGTTCCAGGCGTGGGGAGGCATGGACCCATTTCAGTTCGGCGAAGGCCGAGAAGGGCACCATCTCGCCCTGCTTGTTGCGTACATACCAGATATCCAAGTCTTCCGGCAGCATGCGATAGGGGGCGTCGGCCTGAAGATAAACCCGTTTGACACGCCCTTCGTGGATGAAATCGTCGATGTAGGCGCTACCCCAGGCCACCGCCAGGGTGCGGTTGATGTCCGCCAGCGATAGTCCCAGGGCCCCGGCGCGGGTGCGATCCACCTCGACCTGGAGCTGGGGCTCGTCCTCGCGGCCGTTGGGACGCACCGCCATCAGGCGTGGGTCCTTGGAGGCCATGCCGAGAAACTGACCCCGCGCCGCCATCAGGGCGTCGTGGCCCCGCCCGGCCCGGTCCTGAAGCTGCACGTCCCAACCCGTGGCGGTGCCCAGTTCGAAAACCGCCGGTGGCGGGAAGGCAAAGACCTGGGCGTCACGGATGCCAGCGAAGGCCTGCATCGCCCGCCCGGCGACGGCGCGGACCCCCAGGTCCGGCCGCTGGCGCTCCGACCAGTCCTTCAACCGCACGAAGCCGATGGCCATGTTCTGGCCCTGGCCGGCGAAGCTGAAGCCGGCGACGGTGATCAATTCCTGGACCACCTCGGGCTCGTTCTCGAGGAAGTGGCGCTCGATCTGCTTGAGGACCTCCTCGGTGCGCTCAAAGGTCGCGCCGGCGGGCAGCACGGCCTGCATGATGAGGATGCCCTGATCCTCGTCTGGCAGGAAGGCGCTGGGCAGGCGCGGATAGAACCAGCCCAAGGCCACCACCAGCAAGGTATAGACCCCGAAAAACACCCAGCGCCGCTTGAGCATGAAACCGGTGCCTTGGGTATAGATGCCGACGCTACGGGTGAAGCCGCGGTTGAACCAGCCCAGGAAACCGCCCCGCCGCTTATCAGGATCATGATCGATAGGCCGCAGCAGGCTCGCCGTCAGGGCGGGCGTCAGGGTCAGAGCCACCAGGACCGACAACAACATGGCCGAAACGATGGTGACGGAGAACTGGCGGTAAATGACGCCCGTGGAGCCGCCAAAGAAGGCCATGGGCACAAAGACCGCCGAGAGCACCAGGGCGATGCCAATGATGGCGCTGGTGATCTGATCCATGGAGCGGCGCGTCGCCTCCCGCGGCGGCAGGCCCTCCTCGTGCATCACCCGCGCCACGTTCTCAACCACCACGATGGCGTCGTCCACCAAGAGGCCGATGGCCAGGACCATCGCAAATAGGGTCAGGGTGTTGATGGTGTAGCCGAAGGCCGCCAGGACGCCGAAGGTGCCGAGCAACACCACGGGCACGGCGATCGCCGGGATCAGGGTGGCGCGGAAGTTCTGTAAAAAAAGGTACATGACCAGGAACACCAGGGCCACCGCCTCAAAAAGGGCGGTCACCACCTTGCCGATGGATATGCGCACGAAGGGCGTGGTGTCGAAGGGGAAAACGGCCTCCATGCCGGGCGGGAAGTAGGGCGCCAGTTCTTCCAGCTTGCGTTTCACCGCCGCGGAGGTCTCCAGGGCATTGGCCCCAGTGGCCAGGCGAATGGCCATGCCGGCGGCGGGCCGGCCCAGGTGGCGCGCGCCCCGGCTGTAGTTCTCGCTGCCCAGGCCGATGCGAGCCACATCGCTCAGTTGGACCACGGCGCCGTCCGCCTGGGTGCGCAGGCGGATGGCGCCGAATTCCTCCGGCGTGGCCAGCCGGCTCTGGACGTTCACCGTGGCCGTGAAGCGCTGGCCCAGCTCCGCCGGGCGGGCGCCAAGCTGGCCGGCGGAGACCTGGGCGTTCTCGGCCTCGATGGCGCTCGCCACCTCGGCGGGGGTCAGGCCGTATTGATTCAACTTGTGGGGATCCAACCAGACACGCATGGCGTATTGGGACTCGAACAGAGTCACCTCGCCCACGCCCTCGACCCGGCTGATGGGGTCCTTGACCAGACTGGCGGCATAATCCCCCAGATCGGAGTTGGTCAGGCGCCCGTCGCGGGAGACAAAGGCCACCACCATGAGGAAATTGCGCACCGATTTGGCCACCGTCAGCCCTTGTTCCCTTACCTCCTCCGGTAGCAAGACGCTGGCCAGTTGCAGCTTGTTCTGCACCTGCATCTGAGCGATGTCTGGATTGGTGCCATTGTCGAAGGTCAGGGTGATGGTCGCCTGGCCGTTCGATTCGCTGGTGGACGACATATAGCGCAGGCCATCGAGACCGCTCATCTGCTGTTCGATGATCTGGGTCACCGAGTCCTCGACCGTTTGTGCCGAAGCGCCGGGATAAGTGGCGGTGATGGCGATGGCGGGCGGGGCTATGCCGGGGTACTGACTGATGGGCAGGGTCTGGATCGCCAGGACCCCGACCAGCATGACCAGGATGGCGATGACCCAGGCGAAGACCGGGCGGTCGATGAAAAAATGGGCCATGAGGGTATCTCCCTTTCAGCGGATCAGCGAGCGGCAAGCGGCGAATGACAAATTCATCGGCCGGCCGGTACCCAATCGACGGCCTTGGCCTGGTCGCCGGGTCGCGCCTTCTGCAAGCCATCGACGATCAGGCGGTCCCCGGGTGCCAGACCCGCGTTGATCAGCCAGCGGTCGCCCAGGGCGCGATCCGTCTCGACCTGGCGCTGCTCGACCACGCCATCCCCGTTCAGAACCAGGGCGACCGCCTTACCCTGGCGGTCGCGCTGGATGCCCGGCTGGGGCACCAGGATGGCATCCTGGCGCGTCCCCTCCTCGACCTGGGCGCGCACGAACATGCCTGGCAGGAGAATATGTTCCGGGTTGGGGAAGGTCGCCCGCAGGGTCACGGTGCCCATACCCGGATCCACGCTGACCTCCGCAAACTCCAGCCGGCCTTCGTGGGGATAGGTCGATCCATCCTCAAGGACCAGGGTCACCCGGGGCTGCTCGCCCTCCGCGCGCTGCAAGCGGCCATCCTCCAGGTCGCGGCGCAGGCGCAGTTGCTGGGCCGCCGATTGGGTCAGATCCACATGGATGGGGTCCAGTTGCTGTACCGTCGCCAGCGCCATCTCCTGGTTGGCCGTCACCAGGGCGCCCTGGGTCACGGTCGAGCGGCCAATCCGGCCGTCGATGGGCGAAGCGATGCGAGTGTATTCGAGTTCGATGCGGGCGGCGGTCAAGGCCGCCTCGGCGACTTGCACGCTCGCCGCCGCCTCCTTCAGTGCCGCCTCGGCGTCGTCGAAATCCTCCTGGCTGACAGCCTTGTTCTTGACCAGGTTGGCGTAGCGCTCCGCCTTCATCCGGGCGCGGGCCATGGTGGCGCGGGCGCGGACCAGCGCCGCCTCGGCGCTATCCTGGGCCGCCTGATAACGGGCCGGGTCGATCCGATAGAGGACCTCGCCAGCGGTGATCTGGCCACCCTCCTGATACTCGCGAGACTTGATAATGCCACCGACCTGGGGCCGCACCTCCGCGATCCGGTAGGGCGCGGTGCGCCCCACCAGCTCCAGAGTCAAATTGACCGGCTCGGCAACCACGGTAAAGACACCCACCTCCGGCGCCGGCATCTGGCCCGGCCCCCCACCCGCGCCACCAGACGGGGCACCCTTGCCACAACCGGCGAGCAAAAGGGCGACCAGCAGACCCGCCCACGGCAGGGCGGCGAAAGTTTTCAGGGGTCCCATGGGGTACCTCGGCGCAGAGCACGACGACACTGGAATGAACGTTCATTCTAGGCGCCAGCCCTGGCCTGGATCAAGACGCGCGAAAGGCAGGGGGCGTTTTCAAGTCAGGTGCGCGCCTGGGCCGCCAAGCCGCAACCGCAATATCCGCTCGATCTCGGCATCGCTCAACGCCACGGGGTTGGTCTGCATGCTGGAGCCGCGCGAGTTCGCCACGATAAGGGGGAAATCCGCCTCCGCGACGCCCAGGGCCGAGAGATACGGCAGATGCAGGAGTCGGGTCCATTCCCGCAGAGTCTCCAGCAACGACTCACGGACGGAGACGTCGCTGGCGTTCGGATCGCCAACGATCAATCGGCCGACGATGGCGTACTTGGCGAGGGCGGGATTTGCCGGTTCACGGGCCTGCATGGCCTCGATATTGACCCGCGTCGCCGCCGCCACCAGGGTGCCGCACACCACGCCATGGGGGATGGGAAAGAAGGATCCCAGGGGCTGGGCCAGTCCATGCACGGAACCAAGTCCGGTCTGGGCGAGGCAGACGCCGGAGAGCAAGGCGGCCAGGGCCATCTTTTCCCGCCCGGCGGGGGCACCCTCCCCGCCTTCATACCAGGCGAACAGACCGTCCCGCACGGCCTCCAGTCCCGCCAGCGCCAGGGCATCAGTGATGGGATTGGCGCGGGACGAGACATAGGATTCCAGCAACTGGGTAAAGGCATCCATACCGTTGGCGGCGATCAGGGCTGGCGGACAGGTCGCCAGCAGGTCCGGATCGACGATGGCATATTCGGCCATCAAGGTGTCGTCGCGAAACGACTTCTTGAAGCCATCGCGACCCTGGCGGGTGAGCACGGCATTTTTCGTCGCCTCCGAGCCCGTGCCCGCCGTGGTGGGGACGGCGATGAAGGGCGTCGAGGGACCGCGATAGCGGAGTTCGGGACCGACACCTTCCAGGTGGTCCATAACGCTGTTGCCCGGCTTCAGCAGACCCGCGATGGCCTTGGCCGCGTCCAGCACGCTGCCACCGCCAATGCCGATGACCAATTGGAATCGGCCCTCCCGGCTGAGCTGAACGATGCCGTCGATCTCTTCCGGCGAGGGCTCGCCCGTGATGCGAAC
>JBFZDM010000039.1:0-6031 GCA_041307365.1 Chromatiaceae bacterium
CAATCCGGATATCGCCGCGCTCACGGCCAGCGGTGAATTCGCCGACTTGGCTGAGACCCTGCTGCGGCCGCTTGATGAAGCCTTGCCTGCCGATAAGCAGAAACCAGACAAGTCCCACCAATCACAAACTCCGGGAGACACGGCATGAGCACGACGACGCTCACCTCCGCGACCCTGGCCCCACCCGCCCCGGCAGCAACCCTGGCCGTCCCCGAGACGCTTGACCCCCTGCGTTTCCCCCTGCGCGGCAGCCGCCTGATCGAGGCCAGCGCCGGCACCGGCAAGACTTTCACCATCGCGACCCTCTACGTCCGCCTGGTGCTGGGGCATGGCCATCCAGATACCGATCTTCACCAAAGGGGTCAGCTCCCTTTTGACTGGAGAGAGGATGCGGATTTAGGTGAAGAGGCCGAGAACAAGGGATCCGACCCCTTTTACCCCCGCTCCTTCACCCCGCCGGAGATCCTGGTCGTTACCTTCACCGAGGCCGCTACCCAGGAATTGCGAGAGCGCATCCGCTCCCGGCTAAGCGAGGCCGCGGGCTACTTCCGCGCCGATGCGGCCCGCATCGCCGAAGGTCCCGCCGGCGAGGACCCCCTGCGGGACCTGCGCGCCTCCTACCCGCCGGATGACTGGCCGGCCTGCGCGCGCAAGCTGCAACTGGCCGCCGAATGGATGGACGAGGCGGCGGTTTCCACCATTCACGCCTGGTGTAACCGCATGCTGCGCGAGCATGCCTTCGACAGCGATAGCCTCTTCACCCAGACCCTGGAGACCGACCAGAGCGAACTGCTCGCCGAGGTGGTGCGTGACTACTGGCGCACCTTCATGGTGCCGCTGGAGGCGGACGCCGTCGGCGAGGTTCGGCGATGGTGGCCTGAGCCGGGGGTGCTGCAAGATGCCCTGCGGGGTCTGGTCGATCATGTCGACCAGCTCGACGAGGCGCCCGCGCCCGCCCAGTCGCTCAAGACCGCGCGCGCGGCGCTTGAGCGGCGCTTGGCCGAACTCAAGGCCCCCTGGTCGACCTGGGCGGATGAGCTGCACGCCTTGCTCGATGGCGCCGTGGCCGCGAAACAGGTGAACGGACACAAGTTGCAATCCCGGTTCTACTCGCCCTGGCTGCGGGCCCTGCGTCTCTGGTCCGAGGATCCGCAAGCCATCCGCCCGGATCTGGAGGCGAAGAGCACCGCCTGGACCCGGCTGACACCGCAAGGTCTCCAGGAAGCCTGGAAAGGGGGCGCGCCACCCCTTCATCCCGCCCTGGAAGCCATGCTCAATCTCCCGACGGACTTGAGCAGCCTGCCCGATGCCCGGGTCGCCATCCTTCGCCACGCCGCCCCCTGGGTCGCCAGGCGCTTCGCCGCCGAGCAGGACCGCCGTGCCCAGATGGGCTTCAACGATCTTCTGACCCGGCTCGCCGACGCCCTGGAGGGCCCAAACGGCCCGCGCCTGGCCGACATCATCCGGCGCCAGTTCCCGGTCGCCTTGATCGACGAGTTCCAGGACACGGACCCGGTGCAGTACCGCATTTTCGATGCCGTTTACCGGGTCGAGGCTAACGATCCCACCACCCTGCTGGTCCTCATCGGCGACCCCAAGCAGGCGATCTACGCCTTCCGCGGCGCGGACATTTATACCTATCTCGGGGCGCGCCGGGCCTGCGCCGGACGGCTTTATACCCTTAAGAAAAATTATCGCTCCACCCAGGCCATGGTAGAGGCCGCCAATCGCTGCTTCTCGGTGGCCGAGGCCCGGCCGACGGGGTCCGGGGCCTTCCTCTTCCGCGGCGCGAAAGAGAACCCGGTCCCCTTCATCCCGGCGGATGCGCGAGGGCGCTCCGACCTCTTGCACGCCGATGGCCAGACGCTGCCCGCGCTTACCGCCTGGTGGCTGCCGCCTCCGGACACTGGCACCATCGGTAAGGAGGCCTACCGCGACCAGATCGCCGACGCCTGCGCGAGCGAGATGGTACGTCTGCTCAACCTGGGTCAGGCGGGGCGGGCCGGGTTCGCTCCCATCGACGACACCGCTAAGTTGCGGAAACTGTGCCCGGCGGACCTGGCGGTGCTGGTCAACAAGCGCACGGAGGCCGACATCATCCGCCGCGCCCTCGCCCGGCGCGGGGTGCGCAGTGTTTATCTCTCCGACCAGGATTCGGTCTTCCAGAGCCCCCAGGCCATCGAACTCCAGCACTGGCTCGCCGCTTGCGCCGAGCCTGACGATCCTCGCCTCTTGCGCGCCGCCCTGGCCACCGCGACCCTCGGTCTGAGCTGGGCCGAGCTGGATCGGCTGAACCAGGACGAGTTGGCCTGGGAGGGGTGCGTCCTCCAGTTTCGCGGCTATCGCGACCTCTGGCGCCGCCAGGGCGTGCTACCCATGCTGCGGCGCCTCCTCAACGATTTCCGCGTCCCGGCCCATCTACTAGGGACCGCAAAAAAGGGGTCAGTACCCTTTTTTAGGCCCGCGGAAAAAAAGAGTACTGCTCAGCACCTAGACGACCCCTTTGTCGGGAGTCTGTGTGAACGAGGGGGGGAAAAGGGTACCGACCCCTTTTTTGAGGGGGAGCGCATCCTTACCGATCTCCTGCACCTTGCCGAACTGCTGCAACAGACCAGTAGCACCCTCGATGGCGAGCACGCCCTTATCCGCCATCTGGCCGAGCAGTGCCGGGATGCGGGGCGCGGCGCCGGGGGTGACGCGCGCCAGATCCGCCTGGAGAGCGATGCCGACCTGGTGCGGGTGGTGACAGTGCATAAAGCCAAGGGGCTTGAGTACCCGCTGGTCTTCCTGCCCTTCGCGGCCGACTACCGGCCGGCCAAGGCCGAGGACCTGCCACTCAAATGGCATGACGACCAGGGCCAACCGAGGCTTGCCCTGGCCGCCGAAGGGGATGTCCTGGAGCGGGCCGACCGTGAGCGTCTGGGCGAGGATCTGCGCAAGCTCTACGTGGCCCTGACCCGCGCCCGTTATGCCACCTGGGTGGGGCTGGCCCCGCTGAAAGAGCTGGAGCGCGGCGCCTTCGGTTATTTGCTAGGGGGTGGCGATGCGCTCCCACCCGAGGGTCTGGCGCCGGCGCTCGAGGCCCTGGGCGGGGACTGCGCCAATATCGCCGTTGTCCCGGCGCCCGCGCCGAGTGCCGAACGCTTCGAGGCCCTGGGCGTGGCCGTGGGGCAGGGGATGGCGCGGGAGTCCCGCCGGGTGGTCCGCGAACCCTGGTGGATCGCCAGCTACTCTGCCCTTAGGACCGTCGCCACCCAGGATGATCCAGGTATGGGGTCAGGACCCAGTGAACCAGGGCTTGCCGAGCCCGATCGGACTGCCCCTGGGCAAATCGCGTTGGTGGGGAAAGGCGCAGGGCACACCGAGGCTGGCTGGCCCGGCATGGGGCGTACCGGCCCAGGGCGACCCGCCCCCACCGCCGAGACCCCGGCCGAGGACCGGTTTCAGGAGATGCTAGCCGCACGGATGGCGACAGAGGCCGAAGTCGCGCCCCTTCCTCCGCCGGTGACCCCCGCGGAGCCCCTGGCGGGGACTCACGCGGGCCGTGCCGGGACGCGGATTGCGATGCCCGCCCCTGGTTCCCCCCATGCCTTTCCACGCGGGCCGGAGGCGGGCTCCTTCCTCCACGACCTGCTCGAATGGGCCGCGACCCAGGGCTTCGCCGATGTCGCGGCCGATCCGAATCGGCTGCGGGATACCGTCGCTCGGCGTTGCCAATTGAGGGGTTGGGACCCCTGGATCGGGCCCCTGACGGACTGGCTGGGCCAGATCATCACCCAGCCGCTGCGGTTGCCGGCCCTGGGGGGGGCGCCACCCACCGCGTTCAGCCTCGCCGGCCTGACTACCGCCGTTCCCGAGATGGAATTCTGGCTCGCCGTGCATCGTGTCGATGCCCAGGCGATCGATCGGCTGGTAACTGGTCACACCCTGGGGGGCGCCCCGCGCCCGCCGCTCCAGCCCGCGCGGCTTAATGGCATGCTCAAGGGCTTCATGGACCTGGTCTTCGCGCACCAGGGTCGTTACTACGTCGCCGACTACAAATCGAACTGGCTCGGTGCCGACGCCACCGCCTACACGGCCGAGGTCATGCGTGCCGAGATCCTGCATGCACGCTATGAGTTGCAGTACGTCCTTTACCTCTTCGCCCTGCATCGCCTGCTCAAGGCGCGCCTGCCCGACTACGACTACGATCGCCATGTGGGTGGCGCCGTCTATCTCTTTCTGCGCGGCATCGAGGCGCCAAGCCAGGGCCTGCATGCCGAGCGCCCACCCCGGGCCCTGATCGAGGCCCTCGACATCCAGTTCGCGCGGGCCGCCGGGGAGGTGGTGGCATGAGCCTCCACCCCATGAGTGTTAATAGCCTCATCGCCGATCCTTCAGGCCTCGGTTACCCGAGCTTGGCCCCTATGTTCCATGCCGCCCTTTTCGCCAGCCCCGACGGCCAAGCCCAGTTACGGAGACTCCTCGGCCGCTGGGCCGATCAGGACTGGCTGCGCCCCCTCGATGTCGCCTTTGCCGAGTTTCTCTGGCAAGAGGCACCGGATGCCCCCCCCTTGTTGATACTCGCCGCCGCCCTGGCCAGCCATCAGCTTGGGCGCGGCCATGCCTGTCTCGACCTGGACGCGACCCTGCGGGACCCGGCCTTCGCCCTGTCCTTGCCCCCCGAGGGCGCGGACATGCGGGAGGACGACCCGCCGCCCCGTCCCGCCGAGGTGCTGGCGGGCCTGAGCCTGTCCAACTGGCGGGCCGCCCTCGCCCACCCCACCCTGGTTGGCCCGGGCCAACTTGATCTGGTTGGTCCAGGCGCCGCGGCGACGCCGCTGGTCCTGGCTGGCCCGCGCCTCTATCTGCGCCGCTATTGGGACTATGAGCAGGCCGTGGCCGCGGGTATTCAGGCCCGAACGGCGCTGTCCGCGAGCCTCCAGGCGGCGCTGCCGATGGAGGCCATGCGCCGGATCCTGGATGGCCTCTTCCCAACCGCTGCCATCGGACCCGACTGGCAGAAGCTTGCCTGCGGCCTGGCCGCCCGCAGTGCCTTCAGCATCATCACCGGGGGGCCAGGCACTGGCAAGACCACGACCGTGGTACGGCTCCTGGCCCTGCTGCAGGCCCTTGCCCTCGCCGGGTCAAGCCCCGGTCGGCCGGCAAAACCCCTGCGCATCCGTCTCGCCGCCCCCACCGGCAAGGCCGCCGCGCGCCTGAATGAATCCATTGCCGGCGCCGTCGCCAGCGCCATCGCTAGCCTGTCGCAGGCCGGCCTCGCGGACGCCGAGGGGATGCGCGCCGCCATCCCCGCCACCGTCACCACCCTTCATCGCCTGCTCGGCAGCCGTCCCGACACCCGCCGCTTGCGCCACCATGCTGGCAACCTGCTGGCGCTCGATGTGCTGGTCATCGACGAGGCCTCCATGGTCGATCTGGAGATGATGGCCGCCGTCCTCGATGCCCTGCCGCCCGCCGCGCGCCTCATCCTGCTCGGCGACAAGGACCAACTCGCCTCGGTGGAGGCCGGCGCGGTATTGGGCGAACTCTGCCGTCGCGCCCGCGAGGGTCACTACACCCCGGACACCCTTGACTGGCTAGCCGCCGCGACCGGCGAGCACATGGCCCCGGCCTTGGCCGACCCAGACGGCACCCCCCTGGATCAGGCCATCGTCATGCTGCGCCACAGTCACCGCTTCGCCGCCGACAGTGGCATCGGCCAGCTTGCCGAGGCGGTCAATGCCGGCGACGCCTCCGCGGTCCTTGACCTCTGGACGCATGGCCACGGCGACCTCGCCTTGGTCGCGCTCGCCGGAGGCGAGGACGCGGCCTTTCGGTCGCTGGTCATCGACGGCAGGGTCGCCACCCAAGCCGAGCCCTCCGGCGGTTTGCCCCCCGCCGGGGATAGTAAGATCCCAACGACCGACGAACCCGCCCTCGTGCCACTTGGCTATCGCCATTACCTCGCGACGCTGCGACAAGGCCAGCCCCCTCCCGATGCGGATCCGAGTGCCTTCGATGCCTGGGCGCGCGCCGTGCTCCGCGCCCA
>JBFZDM010000070.1:0-10519 GCA_041307365.1 Chromatiaceae bacterium
TACTCTCCGTTTCCGCCCGAATGGAGGAGGATGCCCTGGCGGTGCAGCTCGCCACCCTGGTGGGGTTGACGCCCCTGCCGGTCCTGGTGGGCGGCGCGGGCGCGGTCAAATACCTCCATGCCATTTCCGCCGCTGGCGCCATCAGCCTGGACACGGACTTCAACCAGGCCATCCAACGCCTCGGCCAGTGCCTTGGCCAGCCTCAGGGCGCTGCCTCCCCTGATTCATTCACTCTCGGGCTATGAGTTTATTACCAGGGCAAGCCGTGAATTTATCCGGTCCTTTACCGAGGGTTGATACTCAAGACCAGTAAACTGAACTGGATCCACACCAGCCGAGGAACCCCTATGTCCATGCGCCCCGTCATCCTCTGGTACCGCGATGATCTGCGGCTCGCCGATCACGCCCCGCTGCGGGCGGCGGCGGCCAGCGGCGCCCCCGTCATTCCCCTCTTCATCCTCGACGAGGCCACGCCGGGCCAGTGGCGGCCGGGTGGCGCCAGCCGCTGGTGGCTGCATCACAGCCTGGCCGCCCTTGCCGCCGATCTGGGGGCCATCGGTGGCCGCCTGGTCATCCGGCGCGGCGATAGCCTAGAGATCATCGCGGCAATGGCGCGAGAACAAGGGGCCCAGGCCCTCTACTTTCACCGCCATCACGGGCCCGCGGAGACCGTGTTGGAGGATCGCCTGTGGCGGGACTTGGGCGGGAGCCTGGAGATGCGGCGCTTTCCTGGCCGTCTGCTTCATGAGCCTGAACAGGTCCGTAACGCCTCGGGGGAACCTTTCCGGGTCTTCACCCCCTTCTGGAAGGCCTGCCTGCGGCTCCCCGAGCCCGAGGCCCCGGCACCCGCCCCACCTCGACTATCACCGCCCCCGCCTCAAGTCACCGGCCTGGCGCTGGACAGCCTCCAACTCCTGCCCCAGGCCCCCGACTGGGCCTCGGGTCTGCGCGAGACCTGGCGGCCGGGAGAGGCTTTTGCCCAGGCGCGTCTGGAGACCTTTCTCGAAGAAGCCCTGAAGGCCTACTCGGAGGGTCGCGACCAGCCGGGTCGGCCGGGCACTTCCCGCCTCTCCCCCCACCTCCGCTTCGGCGAGATCTCGCCGCGCCAGATCTGGCACGCGGTGCGTGGCGTGCAGGGCACCTTCGCCGCCACCACCCGCGGCGGCGATGCCTTCCTGCGCGAACTGGGCTGGCGCGACTTCTGCCATCACCTGCTCCTGCATTGGCCCCAACTCCCCGAGCAGCCCTTCAACCCGCGCTTCGCCGACTTCCCCTGGCGCAATGACGCCAATGCCTTCGCGGCCTGGACCCGGGGCCAGACCGGCTACCCTTTGGTGGATGCCGGGATGCGGGAGCTGTGGCACACCGGCTGGATGCATAACCGGGCGCGCATGGTGGTCGCCTCCTTCCTGGTTAAGCACCTGCTGGTGCATTGGCGGCAAGGCCAGGACTGGTTCTGGGACACCCTGGTGGACGCCGACCTGGCCAACAACGCCGGCGGCTGGCAATGGGTCGCCGGCTGCGGCGCCGACGCCGCCCCCTATTTCCGCATCTTCAATCCCGTCCTCCAGGGCCAAAAATTCGATTCCAGGGGCGACTATGCCCGCCGCTGGCTGCCCGAACTGCGCCGCCTGCCCGACAAGGACATCCATGCCCCCTTCGCCGCCGGCACGGCGACCCTCGCCGCCGCCGGAGTCCGCCTCGGGGTGGATTACCCTGAGCCCCTGGTCGAACACGGCTTCGCCCGGCGCCGCGCCCTCGAGGCCCTGGCATCCCGGCGGGGGCCTTGAAGGAGTCCGCGGGGGATGCGCCCCCTCTCCGGTGTTTATTAGCGGGCGGCAGAAACATGAGACAAGCCCTGACCTCGGCTATCCGGTTTCCGCTCCGCCATCCCCATCTCTAGTGTTGGCCAGCCGAGAGCATCCCTGTTTTCCGGGCCCCGGCAGCCGGATATAGGTATCCTGGGGTTACCGGATACTAAAAACTGTCACTGGATTGGAGGATAAAAACGATGAAAGTCAGTCTGATTGGGGGCACCGGCTTCGTCGGTTCCCATCTCGTTCCGGCCCTGCTCGAGGCAGGTCATGTGCCGCGCCTCCTGATACACAGGCCGGAGAGCGGCCGCGGGCTCCCCCTTGACGGCTGCGAAATCGTGCGGGGAGCCGTGGCCGACCAGGCGGCGGTGGCCGAGTGTGTCGCCGGGGCCGAGGCCTTCATTTATCTGATCGGCATCCTGCGGGAGTTTCCTTCCCGGGGCATTACCTTCGAGGGCCTCCAGTGGCGTGGTGTCGAGCGCACCCTCCAGGCTTGCCAGGCGTCTGGTTGCGGGCGCTTCCTCCTCATGAGCGCCAATGGCGTCAAGCCGGTCGGCACGCCTTACCAAAGCACCAAGTTTCAGGCGGAAGAGGCGGTCAAGGCCTCGGGCTTGCGTTGGACCATCTTCCGGCCTTCCGTCATCTATGGCCAGCCGAATGGCCGCATGGAGTTTTGCAGCCAGTTGCGGCGGGACATCGTCGACAGCCCACTGCCGGCGCCCCTCTTTTACTCCGGCCTGCTACCGCGGGAGGCCGGAGGTTTCAAACTCGCGCCCGTGGCGGTGGAGGATGTGGTCCAGGCCTTTGTTCGCGCCCTGGAGCGGCCGGAGACCGAGGGCCGCACCTTGCACCTCTGCGGTCCCGAGGCCAGCAGTTGGAAGGAGATCCTTGAAACCATCGCCGCCGCCGTGGGTAAGCGCAAATGGATGCTGCCGGCCCCCGTCCTGGGCGTCAAGGTCGCCGCCAGCCTCTTCGACCGCCAGCCCTGGTTCCCTATTACCCGGGATCAGATCACCATGCTGCTGGAGGGCAACGTCTGTGAGGACATGAGCGCCTATTCCCTGCTGGGCATGACCCCCAGGGTCTTCGACGCCGCCAGCCTTGCCTATTTGCGGGCCGGTTGAAACCGCTGGCTCGTGGCCAGGATAGAGGTGAGGCGGCCGATCAGATGGCGTTTGGCATGGACGGCGCGGGTCCTGAAACGGATGCCGGTCTAGCCATCCGGCTCTGGCGATTTGGCCAATGCTATGCTGCAGGCTTTGCGGCGGCTCGCTTCTTCTCTCGCCGCGGACCTTGCTTTTGGGTGGTATGACCTTGTCGAAATCGAGACGCAAACCCTTGCCGGCGGAACCCGTGCTGGCGACCATCGAATCCCTGACCCACGAGGGGCGGGGCCTGGCCCGGATCGAGGGCAAGGCGGTCTTCATCGATGGCGCCCTGGCGGGGGAGCGGGTGTTGTTCCGCTATAGCCGGATTCAGCGCAACTTTGACGAAGGGCGGGTGGTGGAGGTGCTGGAGGCCTCGCCCCAGCGGGTGGCGCCACTTTGTCCCCACTTTGGCGTCTGCGGCGGCTGCAGCCTCCAGCACCAGGACCCGACGGCCCAGATCGCGATGAAGCAGGAGATTCTCGCGGATGTGCTGCGGCGCATCGGTGGGGTGGAGCCGGAATACTGGCTGCCGCCCCTGGCGGCGGGGTCCTGGGGCTACCGGCGCAAGGCCCGGCTGGGGGTGCGCCATGTGGCCAAGAAGGGGCGAATCCTGGTGGGCTTTCGAGAGCGCGGCTCGGGTTTTCTCGCCGACCTGAGCCGGTGCGAGGTGCTGCACCCGGACGTGGGCGAGCGGATCGGGGCCCTCGCCGCCCTGGTGGATGGCCTGAGCATCCGCGATCAGGTGCCCCAGATCGAAGTCGCCAAGGGCGAGGGGCCCTGCGTATTGGTGTTCCGGGTGCTGGCGACGCCCTCGGCGGCGGATCTGGAGGCCCTGATGGCCTTCGCCGCTTCTCAGGATCTGCGGGTCTATCTCCAGGAGGGTGGGCCCGAGACCATCCGTCCCTTGCCGGGACAGGCGGTGGACCTGCATTACCGTCTGCCGGATTTCGGGGTAAACATCCATTTCGAGCCCACGGACTTCACCCAGGTCAATCTGGAACTCAACCGTCTCATGGTGCGTCGGGCGGTGGACCTCCTCGATCCTCAACCGGACGAAGGGGTGCTGGACCTCTTCTGCGGCCTGGGCAATTTCACCCTGCCCCTGGCGCGCCGCGCCGCCAGGGTTACCGGGGTGGAGGGGGATGCGGGGCTGGTGGAGCGGGCCCGGCGCAACGCCCTGGCCAATGGCATCGACAACGCCGCTTTTCAGGTGGCGGACCTTTATGGCTCCCTGGAGGCGGTGCCCTGGATGGGTGAGCGCTTCGACAAGGTTCTGCTGGATCCCCCCCGGGCCGGCGCCCTGCAGGTGCTGGATTTTCTGCCCGACCTGGGGGCCCGGCGGCTGGTCTATGTGTCCTGCTTTCCCGCCACCCTGGCCCGCGACGCCGAGCGGCTGGTCAAGGGTCTGGGTTTCAGACTGAGGGCGGCCGGGGCCATGGACATGTTTCCCCACACGGCCCATCTGGAGTCCATGGCTTTGTTCGAGCGGGATTGAGAGCGGAGGCGGGGGATTTGGCCTGGCTTGGGTTACAATCCCATCCCAATCTTTACAATCTGAGGCAGGCTCAGCCATGGCAGTTGAAATCGAAAGAAAATTTTTGGTCGTGGGCGATGCCTGGCGTAGCCAGGTAGAGTCTGAGTCCCGCATCCAGCAGGGTTACCTGGCCAACAGCCCGGAGGTGACGGTGCGGGCGCGCGTGAAGGGCGACCGGGCCTTTCTGACCATCAAGGGGGCGACCCAGGGCCTGGCCCGCCGTGAGTACGAGTATCCCATCCCGGTGGCGGACGCGGAGGAGATGCTGCGGAACCTTGCTGTCTTGCCGCCTATCGACAAGGTGCGCTACCGGGTCCGGGAGGGCGGCCATGTCTGGGATCTGGACGTCTTTGCCGGCGAAAACGCGGGCCTGGTGATGGCGGAGGTCGAACTGGCGGCGGAGGACGAGGTCTTCGCGCGACCCGCCTGGGCCGGAGAGGAGGTGTCGGACGATCCCCGCTATTTTAATGTCTATCTGGCTGAACACCCCTATCGCCATTGGTGATGCCTTTACGGCAACTGGCCGCGGGGGTGGCGGGGGGCGCGCCGCGTCCCGGCCTGGGATCCATCCTGCTGTTTCTTTTGCTGATTGCTGGCCTGGGTCCGGCGGTGGGGCAGGACCCCCTGCGTATGGGGCTGGCGGGGCCGCCCCGCAATCTGGATCCCCGTCTGGCCACCGACGCCACCTCGGAGCGCGTCAACCGGCTCCTTTACCGCCGCCTCACGGCCTTCGACGCCGAAAGCCTGCCGGCTCCCTCCCTCGCCACCTGGGAGTGGCTGGCGCCCACCCATTACCGCGTCACCCTGGGCGAGGAGGGCCGGGACTTCAGCAACGGCGGCCGTCTGACCAGCGCCGATGTCAAGGCCACCTATGACTCGGTGCTGGACCCGGCCACCGCCTCGCCCCACCGCGCCACGCTGGCTAACATCGCGGACATCCGAGTTGAGGGGCCGGACCGCCTGGACTTCCACCTGCGGGAGCCAGATCCCTTATTTCCCGCCTACCTCGGAATCGGCATTCTGCCGGCGACCCTGATCCAGTCTGGCCATCCCTTCGCCCAGAAACCCGTGGGCAGTGGACCCTTTCGTTTCCAGGCCTGGCCCCAGCCGGGGCGGCTCCTGCTTCAGCGCCGCCGGGATGGCCTGGTGGTGGAACTGGTCACCGTCAAGGACCCCAACGTGCGGGTCATGAAGCTGCTGCGCGGGGAGATAGATCTGCTGCAGAATGATCTCTCGCCGGAACTCATCGGGTTTCTGCGCGGCCGCGACGAGGTGCGGGTGGAGAAGGCGCCCGGCGTCAACTTCTCCTACCTTGGCTTCAATCTGGATGACCCGGTAACGGACAAGCTCCAGGTCCGCCAGGCCCTGGCCCATGCCCTCGACCGGGAGGAAATCCTCCGCCATCTCTTCCAGGGCGGCGGCCGCCTGGCGACAGGGATGTTTCCGCCCGAGCATTGGGCCGGCGCCCCAGGTCTGGTCCCTCCCGACCATGACCCGGATCGCGCCCGCGCCCTGCTGGCGGAGGTCGGTTACGGCCCCGAGCACCCCCTTCGCCTGAGCTACAAGACGTCCAGCGACCCCTTTCGTATCCGCCTCGCCACCCTCATCCAGGCCCAGTTGGCGCGGGTAGGCATAGAGGCGCGCATCCAGAGCTATGATTGGGGCACCTTTTTCGGTGACATCAAGGCGGGTCGTTTCCAGCTCTATGGCCTGACCTGGGTGGGTATTCGCACCCCGGACATCTTTCGCTATGCCTTCCACGGCGACTCGGTGCCGCCAGAGGGGGCGAATCGCGGACGCTACCGCAACGAGAGGGTCGATGGGCTGATCGAAACCACCCGGGTCGAGCCAGACCTGGCGCGCCAGGCGGAACACTATCGCGAGGTTCAGTCGATTCTACTTGCGGATCTGCCTTACATCCCGCTCTGGTACGAGGACCAGTTCCTGGCCGCCCGCCGCGCGGTGAGGGGCTATCGTCTGGCGCCCGATGGCAACTATGACAGCCTGGCGGAGGTGGAATGGCAGTAGCTTTCCCCTGGGTTTTCCGTTTGAGCCGGCCCCATGGCCAGGGTTTCGGGGCAGTTGCCCAGGTGGCGGATTCCATGGAAAATTAGAATTGACATCAGCCAGGGTAGCCGACGCCGTGATCGACCCGGAAGGTTTTCGCCCGAACGTGGGCATCATTCTGTGCAACGCCGAGCGTCGGCTTTTCTGGGGCCGGCGCGTTGGGCAGAATGCCTGGCAATTTCCCCAGGGGGGCATCCGGACCGAGGAATCCCCCCTCGACGCCATGTTCCGCGAGCTGGAGGAGGAGGTGGGCCTCTTGCCCCATCAGGTCACCCTGCTCGGCAGCACCCGGGGCTGGCTGCGCTACCGGCTTCCCAAGCGCTTCATCCGCCACCACTGCGGCCCCATCTGCATCGGCCAGAAACAGCGCTGGTTCTTGCTGCGGGTGGATTGTGGCGAAGATGCCTTTTGCCTGGACCGTTGCCGCAAGCCCGAATTCGATGGCTGGCGCTGGGTCCGCTACTGGCAGCCCCTGCGCGAGGTGGTCTATTTCAAGCGCCAGGTCTATGAACGGGCCTTGGATGAGCTGGGTCCGCTGCTGTACCCCGAGGGGTTGCCTGACCGTCATCGGCAGGTGTCCAAGATCGACTAGCCGCCCCTGGCCAGGGACTGGCCGGTCCCGACTGGCGTTGATTGTGGCAGGGTGGATGCGCCAGCCCTAACATCCGCCTTGCCGCCTCGGGATGAATTTCTAGGTTGGACCTATTTGGCCTCTCCTCTGTCCTACCCCTAGCACCTGCCCTCCGTTCGCCCGTCCTGGGTGTTTTTTTCTTAATTTGGAAGCCGTTTTCATGCTGGAGCAACTTCGCCGTATCGTCCTGGAAGTCAATGAGGCGCCAGACCTGGAACGGGCCTTGGCGATCATTGTCCGTCGCGTCAAGCAGTCAATCGGTGCCGATGTCTGCTCCGTCTATCTCACCGATTTCGAAAAGCGCGAGCATGTGCTCCAGGCTACCGATGGCCTCAAGCCCAGTGCCGTGGGACGCGTGCGCCTGCCCCTGAATCGCGGCCTCATCGGCCTGGTCAGCGAGCGCGCGGAGCCGGTGAATCTGGACGATGCCTCCACTCATCCGCGCTACATGTTCATTCACGAGACTGGCGAGAAGCGCTACCGGGGCTTCCTCGGCGCGCCCATCGTCCAGAATCGCCGGGTCCTCGGGGTGCTGGTGCTGCGCCACCGGCAGGCGCGCCGCTTTGGCGACGACGAGGTCACCCTGGTGATGACCATCGCCTCTCAGCTCGCCGGGGCCATCACCCACGCCCGGGCCAGTGGCGAGCTGGCCCGATTGCAGGGGGCGGAGGACCTGCCCAGCCGTTTCCTCCAAGGTTTGCCGGCCTCCCCCGGCATCGCCATCGGCATGGCGGTGGTGGTCTATCCCCCGGCGGACCTGGAGGCGGTGCCGGACCGCCAGGGAATGAGCCCCGCCGCGGAGGAAAAGTCTTTCCGCGAGGCCCTTGCCGCCGTGGCGCGGGAGGTGGAGCATTTTGCCAAGCGTGCCGGCAAGGGGATGCGCCCGGAGGACCGCGCCATCTTCGATGCCTGGCGCCTCATGCTGGAGAGCGACACCCTTATCGATGGCACCCTGGAGGCCATCCGGGCCGGCAACTGGGCGCCAGGGGCCCTGCGCCACGTCATCGCCGACCATGCCCGCGTCTTCGATGCCATGGACGACCCCTACCTGCGCGAGCGGGCCTCGGACGTGCGCGACCTGGGCCGGCGCATCCTCATGCATTTGCAGAACCTGCAGCTTCGCCCCGTCGCCTATGGCCCCGAGACCATTCTGGTGGGGGAGGAGATCAGCGCCATGCAGATCGCCGCCGTGCCCCGGGAGTGCCTGGTGGGCATCGTCTCCGTCCAGGGTTCGAGTTCCTCCCATATCGCCATTCTGGCGCGGGGTATGGGAGTACCTGTGGCCATGGGCGTGGCGGACCTACCGGTTGGCCGCCTGGAAGGCAAGGAGATGGTGGTGGACGGCTACCGGGGCCGCGTTTACATCGCCCCCGGCCCCGTGGTCCGCGCGGAATACCAGCGCCTGCGTGATGACGACCGTGCCCTCACTAATGAGTTGGAAGGTTTACGGTCCCTGCCGGCGGAGACGCCGGACGGTTACACCATGCCGCTCTACCTCAACAGCGGCCTGGTGTCGGAATCCCGCCCCGTGGGGATTGAGCGATCCGACGGCATCGGCCTCTATCGTACCGAGCTGCCCTTCCTGGTGCGGGACCGCTTCCCCGGCGAGTCATCCCAGCAGAACAATTATCGCCAGGTGCTGGCGACCTTCCACCCGCGTCCGGTGACCATCCGCACCCTCGATATCGGCGGCGACAAGCCCTTGCCCTATTTCCCGGTGGTGGAATCGAATCCTTTCCTGGGCTGGCGCGGCATCCGCATCACCCTGGATCACCCGGACATCTTTCTCACCCAGGTTCGTGCCATGCTGCGCGCCAACCTGGGCCTGGGTAATATGCAAATCATGCTGCCCATGATCAGTTCTGTCGGGGAGCTGGACGAGGCCAAGCGCCTGATTCGTCGTGCCCGCGACGAGTTGCTGGAGGAGGGCCACGGGGTGGAGATGCCCCCTGTCGGCGTCATGATCGAGGTGCCGTCGGCCGTCCTTCAGGCCGAGGCCCTGGCCCGGCGCGCCGATTTTCTGTCCATCGGCACCAACGACCTGACCCAGTACCTGCTGGCCGTGGATCGTAACAACGCCCACGTCGCCAAGCTCTACGATGAACTCCACCCCGCCGTCCTCAAGGCCCTGGATCTTGTGGTGGCCGGTGCCCGCGTCCACGGCCGAGAGGTCAGCATCTGCGGGGAGATGGCCGGCAATCCCCTTGCCGTGCCCCTCCTCATGGGCATGGGGGTTCATGCCCTCAGCATGGGAGCGGGCAGTCTGCTGCGGGTCAAATGGGTAGTGCGCAGCTTTAGCCGCGGCCAGGCCAGGGAATTGCTGGAGATCGCCCGCCAGTGCGAGGACGCCGCCTGCGTTCGCCGCCTCATGCTGGAAGCCCTGGAGAATATGGGCCTTAGCGGCTTGGTGCGGCCAGGCAGGTGAGCCAACGGGTGAGGGCCTGGCGGGTATCCGGGCCTTCCCTGGGATCTCCGTCGGGACCCGCGCCGAGCCTGACAGAAACGCCACCGCGCTGTAACCTTGCCGCCTTCTATCGCCACTCTTCACACCCACCGCCCCTCAACACCCCCTGGAGAAGTCAGACCATGGCCATTAAGTCCGACCGTTGGATACGCCGCATGGCGGACACCATGGGTATGATCGAGCCCTTCGAGCCCGCCCAGGTGCGTGAATCGCCGGAGGGCGATCGCCTCATCTCCTACGGCACCTCCAGCTACGGCTACGACATCCGGTGCGCCGACGAATTCAAGATCTTCACCAACATCAACTCCGCCATCGTCGATCCCAAGAACTTCGACGCCAACAGCTTCGTCGATCTCAAGTCCGACGTCTGTATCATCCCCCCCAATTCCTTCGCCCTGGCCAGCACTGTGGAGTACCTGCGCATCCCCCGCGATGTCCTGGTTATTTGCCTGGGTAAAAGCACCTACGCCCGCTGTGGCATCATCGTCAACGTCACCCCCCTGGAACCCGAGTGGGAAGGTCACGTCACCCTGGAGTTCTCCAACACCACCCCGCTGCCGGCCAAGATCTACGCCAACGAAGGCGTGGCCCAGATCCTCTTCTTCGGGTCCGACGAGGGCTGCGAGACCTCCTATCGTGATCGCTGCGGCAAATACCAGGGCCAGCGCGGCGTTACCCTGCCGAGACCATGATAGGGTTTTAAAAGAGCCTCCGGCTGGCCTATAATCCACATTCTTTAGCGCCCTTAGCTCAGTCGGTAGAGCATCTGACTTTTAATCAGGTGGTCGCGCGTTCGAGTCGCGCAGGGCGCACCATAAAATCAAGGGCTTAGACGAATCGTCTAGGCCCTTTTTCTTTTCG
>JBFZDM010000074.1:0-3210 GCA_041307365.1 Chromatiaceae bacterium
GCGGTCGCAATGGGCTTGGACCCAGCGGCCACTCTGGCCCAGGCACCTGATATCCATCGGAGAATTCCATGCCCCGTTACCGCTCCCGCACCACCACCGAGGGTCGCAATATGGCCGGCGCTCGCGCCCTCTGGCGCGCCACGGGCATGACCGACGCGGATTTCCAGAAACCCATCATCGCCGTCGCCAATTCCTTTACCCAGTTCGTCCCTGGTCATGTCCACCTTAAGGACCTTGGCCAGCTCGTGGCGCGGGAGATCGAGAAGGCGGGCGGCGTGGCAAAGGAATTCAATACGATAGCCGTGGATGATGGCATTGCCATGGGGCACGGCGGCATGCTTTATTCCCTGCCGTCGCGGGATATCATCGCTGACTCCGTTGAATATATGGTCAATGCCCACTGCGCCGATGCCCTGGTCTGCATCTCCAATTGTGACAAGATCACCCCAGGGATGTTAATGGCCGCTCTGCGGCTGAACATCCCCGCCGTCTTTGTTTCCGGCGGGCCCATGGAGGCGGGCAAGATCACCCGTCAGGGGACAGAGATCCACCTGGACCTGGTGGATGCCATGGTGGCGGCGGCCGATCCGGCCGAAAGCGACGCCCTGGTTCAGGAGTATGAGCGCTCCGCCTGCCCGACCTGCGGTTCCTGCTCCGGCATGTTTACCGCCAATTCCATGAATTGCCTCACGGAGGCCTTGGGCCTCAGCCTGCCGGGCAATGGTACCCTGGTGGCGACCCATGCCGATCGCGAGGCCCTCTTCCTCGAAGCCGGCCGGTTGGTGGTGGAATTGGCTCGCCGCTGGTATGAGCGAGAGGACGGCAGCGCCCTGCCGCGCGCCATCGCCAGCTTCAAGGCATTCGAGAACGCCATGAGCCTGGACATTGCCATGGGCGGTTCCACCAACACTGTGCTGCACTTGCTGGCGGCCGCCCATGAGGCGGGGGTTGATTTCACCATGAAGGATATCGACCGACTGAGCCGCAAGGTCCCTAATCTCTGCAAGGTCGCCCCCTCGACCCAGAAGTACCACGTGGAGGATGTCCATCGCGCGGGCGGTATCATGGCTATCCTGGGTGAAATGGACCGCGCGGGACTCCTGCATCGCGAGGTGCCGACTGTCCATAGCGCCAGTCTAGGTGCCGCCCTGGACCGCTGGGACATCGCGGGCAAGGCGAGCGACGAGGCAAGATCGCGTTTCCTTGCCGCCCCCGGGGGCATTCCAACCCAGGTTGCCTTTAGCCAGAAGGCCCGCTGGCGAGATCTGGACCTGGATCGCGCCAATGGCTGCATCCGCGACCTCGAACACGCCTACAGCCTTGATGGTGGTCTGGCCGTGCTCTTCGGGAACCTGGCGAGGCAGGGTTGCATCGTCAAGACCGCGGGGGTGGATGCCTCCATCCTGACCTTTACCGGCCCGGCGCGTATCTTCGAGAGCCAGGAGGCGGCGGTGGAGGCCATTCTCGCCGACCAGGTCAGAGCGGGAGATGTGGTCATTATCCGCTACGAAGGTCCCAAGGGCGGGCCCGGCATGCAGGAGATGCTCTATCCAACCAGCTACCTCAAGTCCAAGGGTCTCGGCAAGGCCTGCGCCCTGATTACGGACGGGCGCTTCTCCGGTGGCACTTCCGGCCTCTCCATTGGCCATGTCTCCCCCGAGGCCGCCGAAGGGGGGACCATTGGCCTGGTGGCGGAGGGTGACGCCATCGCCATCGATATCCCCAATCGACGGATCGAACTCCTGGTCTCGTCCGATGAATTGGCCATGCGGCGACGGGCTATGGACGCACGGGGAGATTCGGCTTGGCGTCCCGTGGCTCGCGAGCGTCAGGTATCCCAGGCGTTGCAAGCCTACGCCGCCATGACCACCAGCGCCGCGCACGGCGCCGTGCGGGACCTCTCGCAGCTCAAGTGACGGAGCTGGCTGCCAGCGCCTGGTTCGCGAGGACCTTGGTCGAAGCTGATGTGCCCCTCAAGCCCCTCTCGGTGGAGCGGGCATCAAGGTAACGGCACTGGCGGGGCCGCGACCCAGCCGTCGGCCCTGTGCTCCGCCACCACCGTGGTGTAGATCCCGCCCCGCACATTGAAGTCGGCGGTCAGGCGCATGAAGCGGGGGCTGATAGCCGCGACCAGGTCCGCCAGGATGCTATTGGTCACGGCCTCATGAAAGGCACCCTGGTCGCGGTAGGCCCAGACGTAGAGCTTGAGTGACTTGAGTTCCACGCACAGGCCGTCCGGGATGTATTCCAGGGTTAGTTCCGCGAAGTCCGGCTGGCCCGTCTTGGGGCAGAGACAAGTGAACTCGGGCACCCGGATGCGAATGGTGTAGTCACGTTCCGGTGCTGGGTTGGGGAAGGTTTCCAGGTCTCGGCTGGGCGCGCTTGGCATCTCGGACTCCTGATGAGGCAAAACTCCGCCGCCAAGTCTAGCAGACCGGCCCTTCACCAGGCCGGGCCAAATCACCCCGAAAGCTCCTTGGTGACCTTTTCACCCTGGGGCGCCCCTCTTTGCCCTCAAACCCTGGGTCCTGTATCTTTCGCCGATGCGGTTGGAGAAGATCAAACTTGCCGGTTTCAAGTCCTTCGTGGACCCCACCACAGTGCTCTTTCCGAGCAACCTGTCCGGGATCGTGGGGCCGAACGGCTGCGGCAAATCGAACGTCATCGACGCGGTGCGCTGGGTCATGGGCGAAAGCTCGGCCAAGATGCTGCGCGGCGAGTCCATGGCCGACGTTATTTTCAACGGCTCCACCAGCCGTCAGCCGGTGGGTCTGGCCAGCATTGAACTTCTCTTTGACAACAGCGATGGTGGCGCTGGCGGCCAGTACGCCAAATACAGTCAGATCTCGGTCAAGCGTCAGGTCAGCCGCGACGGCCAGTCCAACTACTTCCTCAATGGCGCTCGCTGTCGGCGTCGAGATATCCAGGATCTCTTCCTCGGCACCGGCCTGGGGCCCCGCAGCTACGCCATCATAGAGCAGGGCATGATCTCGCGCCTGATCGAGGCGCGTCCCGAGGATTTGCGGCTCTTCCTGGAGGAGGCCGCCGGCATTTCCAAGTATAAGGAACGCCGCCGCGAGACCGAGACCCGCATTCGCAACACCCGCGAGAACCTGGACCGCCTCGATGACCTGCGCGAGGAGGTCGACAAGCAACTCCTGCACCTGGAGCGCCAGGCTGCCACGGCGGAAAAATATAAGCGCTTGAAGG
>JBFZDM010000075.1:0-2681 GCA_041307365.1 Chromatiaceae bacterium
CCCTCCGGCCTGATCTCGCGCGGCTTGAAGGGCCGCTTGCCCGGCCCCCGCTCCCGTTCCTGGTCCCTACCCGCCCCGGCTCCAGCCAGGCTCATGTTCAGCCGTTTGCCGCACACGAAGACGCCGCGCAGATGCTGGAAGATCTCGCGCGGCATCCCTTCGGGCAGATCGACCAGGCTGTAGTCCTCCTGGATGTCGATACGGCCAATGAAGCGGCCTTCGAGACCCGCCTCGTTGGCTATGGCGCCGACGATCTCCCGGGGGGCCACGCCGTCACGACGGCCCACCTCGATGCGATAGCTCACCAGCCCCAGATCGTCGTGCCGGCGCGATCCGCGGTCCGGGGGGCCATCCCCTCGCGGCCCAAAGTCACGGCCTTCATCCGGCCGCCGCTCCCGCGGGTCTGGCCTCTCCTCGTGGCCGCGCTCGGGACGGTCCGGGCGTTCCGGCCGCCCAGGACGGTCCAATCCCCCGATCCCCTCGCCCCGTTCGAAGCGCGCGGGTTTTTCCGGGCGAGCGCCCCCCTCGAAGCGCGTCGTCCGCTCCGGGCGTTCAGCCCCCTCGAAGCGGGCCGGTCGTTCCGTCCGCTCGAATCCCGCGGCTCCCTTCGGCAGTTCCAGGCGAGCCGGCCGCTCCGGGCGCTCGCCCCCCGCGTAACGCAGGGGGCGGTCCGGGCGTTCGGACCAGGCGGGTCCTTCCCGGCGGCCGGTTTCCTCGTGGCGCTCGGGCCGTGATCCCTCGCCGCGCTCGAAGCGCTCTGGCCTCTCCTCCCGCCGCTTGAACTTGGGTTTGGGCGCGGGCTCCGGCTCGGGCTCCATCCGCAGCGGTCGCTCACGCTGGGAGAGGAAGGTCAGGGCGGCGGCGATGTCCATGGCCTCCAGTTCCCCTTCCCGGGCAATGCGGGCCACGATGCGGTAGAAGAAGTCCAGGTCGGCCTCCGCCAGGGTCTTGGTCACCATGGCCGTGAAGCGTTCGATGCGGTGGGCGCTGAGATCCGCCGCGGTCGGTACCGCCAACTCGGGGATGCCGCGGCGGATGGTGCGCTCGATGGCCTTCAACAGGTGGCGCTCCCGGGGCTCCACGAAGAGCAGGGCGCGGCCCTCGCGGCCAGCGCGGCCCGTGCGGCCGATGCGGTGGACATAGGCGCCGGGGTCCGTGGGGATATCGTAGTTGACCACCAGACTCAGGCGCTCCAGGTCCAGGCCACGCGCCGCCACATCGGTGGCTACCAGGATGTCCAGGCGGCCACGCTTGAGACGTTCCACGGTGCGCTCGCGCTCGGACTGGGTCATGTCGCCGTTGAGGGGCTCGGCGTTGAAGCCGTGGGCGGCCAACTTCTCGGCCACCTCCAGGGTCTGGATCTTGGTGCGCACGAAGACCAGCATGGCGTCGAAGGTCTCCACCTCCAGCACGCGGGTCAGCACGTCCAGCTTATGGAAGCGGGTCACCAGGCAGTGGTACTGATCTATGGTATCCACCGTCTCGGTGGCCGCCAGCAGCCGGACCTCAACCGGATCGCGCAGATGGGCGTGAGCAACCCGGCGAATCGCCTCCGGCATGGTGGCGGAGAACAGGGCCACCTGCCGCTCCGCGGGCGTTTGCTCGAAGATCCAGTCGATATCCTCGGCGAAGCCCATGTCCAGCATTTCGTCGGCCTCGTCCAGGACCAGGGCGCGAAGGCCCGCCAGGTCCAGGGTGCCCCGGCGCAGATGGTCCATGACCCGCCCCGGGGTGCCCACGATCACATGAACGCCGCGCTCGAGCTGGCGCGCCTGGAGGCCGAAGCTCGAGCCGCCATAGAGGGGCAGGACATGAAAGCCGCGCAGGCCGCGCGCATAGGTCTGGAAGGCCTCCGCCACCTGCAGGGCCAGTTCTCGGGTCGGCGTCAGCACCAGCACCTGGGGCTTGGGGCCTGCCCCCAGATCGACACGGCTGATGAGCGGCAGGGCGAAGGCCGCCGTCTTGCCAGTCCCCGTCTGGGCCTGGCCGAGGAGGTCGCGCCCGTCAAGCAGGTGCGGGATGCACTGGCACTGAATGGGAGTCGGCATCTCGTAGCCGAGGGCCTGGACAGTATCGAGAACGGTCGGGGCCAGCCCGAGCTGATCGAAACCCTCGCACTCGGATAGGGGTTCCATGGTGGATGAGGATTCCATGGTGATAAACCTCGGGGACCTGGGAAAAGAAAACAGAGACAGTCGCGCGAACAGCGGGCGGTCCCCCTTGGGGCAAGCCGTCGCATTGGAGCAGTCCGAATCGGGCCCAGCAAAATAGCACGATCGCGCGGGAGACACACGGCCAAATTGCAGGTTATATCGCCGGCAGCGCCCCTGATCGCCGCAATTCACCAAGATGTCAGGGTGGGACCCTGCATCCCGGTCAGGCCTTTCCTTCAGACCGGGCACGGCGCCATGGCCAATCTGGCGGCCGAGTTGACGCGGGACGTCGAAGTATCGCGACGAGGTTCGGCTCGGGCTTGCGGTCTTCTTGAAGCTAGGACAAAAGAGGGCCTCAACAGACCCTCAAAAAAAGCTTGACCATATTAGCTTGCTCTAATACTTTATCTCCCACGGACGGCGCGCTAGGGCGCCGCCGCTTGCTGCAACCAGACTTCACTTCGGAGAACAACGATGAAAAAGCTTGCAACCGCTGCCGCTATCGCCGCCCTGCTGGGTGTTTCCGCT
>JBFZDM010000164.1:0-3107 GCA_041307365.1 Chromatiaceae bacterium
AGCTACTTCCTGGTCCGCAACGAAGGAGTGATCCTCATCGCCCTGCTGCTGGCCGCGGCGGCCTATTTCCTCTGGCGGGAGCGTGGCGCCCTGCGCGCCCTGCTGACGGCCACGGCCCTGCTGACGGCTCTGACCGCGGGCTATGTGGGGCTCACCGATGCCCTCTGGGGCAACCCGGGACTCTTCGCCAAGGGCAGCATCCTGGCCAAACGGCACTTGGAGACATTAGACATGGTCGACGCCTCCCGGGAAACCTCCGGCGGGGGCGCACGACCGGCGCTGGCGATAGGCTGGGGCGAGGGGATTGGCATCCTCCTGGAGCGCTGGCCCCGCAACCTGCACTACACCGCCGAGCGCCTGCCCGGGGTGCTCCTCTCGCCGGCGGTGCTCTTCGCCCTGGCCCTGCCCCTGCTGGTGGCCAACCGGGGCGGGGCCCGGCGCGCCGAGTTGCCCCTTGTCATCTTCACCGCCTGGCCCCTGGCCTTCTACCCCCTGCTGCAGCTCGAACCCCGGCTCCTCTTCCCGACCCTGATCGGCGTCTGCATCTTTGCCGCCGCCGGCGTGGTGGCCTTAGGGCGCCTCCTTGCGCAAATGCTCTCGGCCTCCCCCCGCCTGGCCAAGGCCGCCACCCCCGGTCTGGCCGCAGCCCTCCTGGTCCTGCTGCTGCCCGTCACCCCACTCCTGGCCCGCAGCTCCGAGGCCCAGCGCGGCTATCACCGCGAGGTGGGGGCCTGGATGGCCGCCAACCTGCCCGCCAAGATGAGTATCGCCGGCGACGGTTACGGGTATGTCAATAACTCCACCTTCTGGGCCGGCCGCAAGGGCGAGCCCAGGTTGTGGACCGAAAACCCAGAGGCGCTGGCGGCCTGGGCCCGCGAGCAAGGCTTTCCGGTCCTGGTCCTCTACGAGGAATACCTGCGCCAGGCCAACCCCGAACTCCTGCCGGCCCTGGAGACAGGCCTCCCCGGCATGCGCCTGATCCAGCAATTCGAATTTCCTCGGGTGGGGCGGGTAGCCCTGTGGCGGCTGGATCCCGACACCGGCCCAGCGGCCGGGACAGCGCCGCCGCCCTGAAGGACGCCCTGAGCACGCCCTGGGTACCATGCAGCACCCAGCTCCGCCGGCCATCGGAGTGGATGGGTCTCTTTCCCGACCCTTGGTGATGCGCAACCAGCCCTTGCATGTAACCACAACCCCCTGAGGACGCCATGAGCACTCCCCTGACCATCCAAATGAGCCGCCAGGAGCATGCAGAGGCCCTCGCCTGGGCCCTGCTCATCGCCGTCCTCACCAGCCTGCCCTATCTGCTGGGCTACCTCTCGGCGCCGCCAGACCGCTATTTCCTGGGCTTCGTGCTCAATGCCGGGGACCAGAACACCTATTTCATGTGGATGACCCAGGCCGCCGCAGGCGAGGTCTTCCTGCGCAACCTCTACACCAGCATCGCCCACGAGGGCGCCATGCTCAGCCTCTTCTTCCTCTTCGCCGGCGCCCTGGGGCGGGCCCTGGGCTCCCTGGACCTGGCCTACCAACTGCTGCGGGTCCTGGCGGTGATCCTGCTGGCCTGGAGCCTCTGGTTCTTCATCGCCACCTTCACCGGGGAGCGCCGGCAGCGCCGCTGGCTCTTCCTGCTCTGTGTCCTGGGCGCCGGGCTGGGCTGGGCCTGGAACCTGAGCCGACTCTTCTCGGGCGACTACGGCGGCCTGGTGACGGACACCGAGCTGCTGGAGCGGCCCTTCGACCTCTGGGTGCCCGAGGGCTACGTCTTTTACAGCATGCTGGTAATGCCCCACTTTACGGCGGCGATCGCCCTGCTTCTGCTGACCCTGCGCTGGGCGGCCCTGGGGCTGCGCGACGACCGCCTCGGCCTGACCGCCCTGGCTGGCCTCATGTGCGCCGTCCTGAGCTTCGTCCACCCCTACGACGTCCTCATCGCCCTGGGCCTGAGCTTCGCAGTCGTTGGCCTCCATACCTCGAGGCAACGGCGCCTGACCTGGGCGGTCTGGCGCCACCCCCTGCTGCTGGCGGCCATCGCCGTCGGGCCCATCCTCTACAACTACTGGATCCTCAATCACAACCCCGGCATGCAGGCCTGGCTGGTGCAGAACAAATCGGCCTCCCCGCCACCCCTGAGCTATCTGGCGGGCTATGGCTTCCTCCTACTCGGGGCCCTCGCCTTCCTCGTCCAGCGGGCACGCGCCCTGGGCCGGGATCTGGAGCCCTGGCAATGGCTGGCGGCCTGGCTGCTGATCCTGCCCCTGGCGGTCTATGCCCCCATCGACTTCCAGCGCCGGCTGGCCATTGGCGCCTCGGTGCCCATGGCCCTGGCCGGGGGCCTCTGGCTCTGGCAGTGGGCACAGGGCCGCTCCTGGTGGCACAAGCCCCTGCCCCGCGCCGCCTTGCTGCTGGGCATCCTGGCCCTGGCCGCACCCTCAAGCGCCTTCCACTGGCTCAACAGCTTTCGCAAGGCGACCGACTACCGCGGGGAACTCTTCGCAGACCGGGGGACGGTCGAGGCCCTCACCTGGCTCGGAGGGCAGCCAAATCCCGTCAACGGGACCGTGCTCGCCAGCTTCGAGACCGGGAATCTGGTGCCGCGTTTCAGCGGCCTGACCACGGTGATCGGCTCCCGGGGGCAGACGGGCGACTTCGACCGGGTCCTGACGGAGACTCGGGCCTTCTTCGCCAACCGGATGACCGACGGCCAAATGCGCAACCTGCTGGCCCGCCACAGGGTGACCTGGGTAGTACTAGGCCCCCAGGAACGCCAAGAACGCCAGGACGGGGCGGTGGAAGAGGCGGCAGGCGTCCATGACCGCCTGGCATCCCTTGGCCTGATGCCGGTCTACCGCACCGGTGACGGCCATGTCGTCATCTATGGCCCCGGCCCTGGCTGACCCAAGCCCCTGCCAGCGGCATGAGGCAAGCCGGCTAGTAACATGGTTCACCAATAAGGTTTTATAATTCTATTTTATTTACCCTATTGATATCTCTATTGAAGAAGGGGGGTGGCCTGGCAGGGGTTTGGCCAATTTCTCCACTAGTCCCTCATTGACCGCCCCCGCCAGATACAAGCACCACGATGCTTCGGCTCTCCAGGTGATAGC
>JBFZDM010000178.1:0-6711 GCA_041307365.1 Chromatiaceae bacterium
ATGACGGCGTCTCTGCGCCATCGCGGCCCGGACGACGGGGGAACCTGCGTCGACCCCGGCGGCGCCTTCGCCCTCGGGCACCGGCGGCTGGCCATCATCGACCTCAGCGCGGCCGGGCATCAGCCTATGTCCTGGGCCGACGGGCGCTACTGGATCACCTACAACGGCGAGATCTACAACTACCGCGCCCTCCGGCGGAACCTGGAGGCCAAGGGCCGCATCTTTCGCTCCGACTCCGACACCGAGGTCCTGCTCCACCTCTACGCCGACAAGGGCGTCACCATGGTCCACGACCTTCGCGGCATGTTCGCCTTCGCCCTCTGGGACGGCGCCCGGCGCACCCTGTTTCTCGCCCGCGATCCCTACGGCATCAAGCCCCTCTACTGGTCGGACGACGGCCACACCCTGCGCCTCGCCTCCCAGGTCAAGGCACTCCTGGCCGGTGGCGCCATAGCCCGCGACCCCGATCCCGCCGGGATCGTCGGCTTCTACCTCCTGGGCAGCGTCCCCGAGCCCCACACCCGCTACCGCGCCATTCACGAACTGCCCGCCGGCAGCTACCTCCTCGCCGGCGAGCAGGGGGTGGCGGCGCCGGTGAGCTACTTCTCGGTGGCCGCCACCTTTGCCGCGGCCAGCGCCGCCGCGGCCAGCGCAGACGCCATGGCCCCCGACCCCATGGCCCTGACCGCCGGCATCCGCCAAGCCCTGGTCGACACGGTCCGGCACCACCTGGTCGCGGACGTCCCCGTTGGCGCCTTCCTGTCGGCGGGGGTGGATTCCGGCACCCTCCTGGCCCTCATGACCGAGTCGATGCCCGGGACCATGCCCGCCGTCAGCGCCGGACTCACGGCGGACCCCATGCCGCTGCAAACCATCACCCTCGCCTTCGCGGAATATCACGGCACCCCCGACGACGAGTCGCCCCTCGCCGAAGAGATCGCCCGCCGCTACGGCACCGCCCATACCACGCGCGTCATCACCGAGCAGAGCTTCCAGGCCCAATTACCCACCGTGCTCGACGCCATGGACCAGCCCAGCATCGACGGCATCAACACCTGGTTCGTCAGCCAGGCCGCCCGCGAGCAGGGCCTCAAAGTCGCCATCTCCGGCCTCGGCGGCGACGAACTCTTCGGCGGCTATCCCGCCTTCCGCGACATCCCCCGCTGGGTCCGCCGTTTCGCCCTCGCCGGTCGCCTCCCCGGCCTCGGCCGCGCCCTGCGCCACCTGATCAGCGCCCTCGGCCCCTGGCTACCCGCCCTCAGCCCCAAGGCCGGCGGCCTCATCGAATATGGCGGCACCTACCCCGGCGCCTACCTCCTGCGCCGCGGGCTCTTCATGCCCTGGGAACTCCCGGCCCTCATCGGCCCTGACCTGGCCCACGAAGGCCTGGCCCGGCTCAGGCCCCTCGACCACATCCAGGCGACCCTGCGGCCCGACCCCGGCACCCCCTTTGCCCGGGTCGCCGCCCTGGAGGCCTCCCTCTACATGCGCAACCAACTGCTGCGCGATGCCGACTGGGCTGGCATGAGCCACTCCCTCGAAATCCGCCTGCCCCTGGTCGATGCCACCCTGTTGCGCACCCTCGCCGCGCTGCTCGGCACCGCGGCCCGACTCAACGGCAAGGCGCTCCTGGCCGCGAGCCCAACCCGGCCCCTGCCCCCGGCGATTCTCGCCCGCCCCAAGACCGGCTTCACCATCCCCACCGGCCGCTGGGTCGAACGCGCCGACCGCCTGAGCGACTGGCGGCGCGTTCCTCTGCTCCGCCGCGCCGGTTGCCACTGGTCGCGCCGGCTCGCCTACGTCCTCGGCACGACGCTGGGCTAGACCACCATGCGGGTGCTCGTTCTCGTCACGGAGGCCTTTGGCGGCTTTGGCGGCATCTCGGTTTACAACCGGGATCTGCTCACCGCCCTATGTGCGCTGCCGGAGTGCACCGAGGTCGTCGCCTTGCCGCGATTAAGACCCGGCGCATCGGAATCATTGCCCCAGGGCCTCTCGTACCGCAGCGACGCCGGTGGCACCAAAGCGAGGTATGTAACGGCGCTGCTGCGCCTGATCGCGACGGATAGGTCCTTCGACCTCATCGTCTGCGGACACATCAACCTCCTGCCGCTGGCCTATGTGGCCAAGAAGCGCACCGGGGCGCCGATCCTGCTGGTCATTCATGGCGTCGATGCCTGGCAACCGACCGGCAGCCGACTGGTCAACCTGCTCGCCCGGCGTGTCGAAGGCATCCTGTCGGTTAGCGATCACACACGCCAACGCTTCCTGAACTGGGTCCCCTCGCAGGCGGGCCATGTCCACCTGCTGCCAAACGTGGCCCACCTGGAGCGGTTTGGCCTGGGGGCCAGGCGTCAGGATCTCATCGACCGTTACGGGCTGGCCGGCCGTCCCGTCCTCCTCACCCTTGGCCGCCTCGATGCCGCCGAACGCTACAAAGGCGTTGACGAGGTAATGGAGATACTTCCGGATCTCAGCCGCGAGACCCCCGATCTCTGTTATCTGATCGTGGGCGAGGGCAGTGACCGCCCGCGTCTCGCGCACAAGGCGGGCACCCTTGGCCTTCTCAATGACGTGGTGTTCGCCGGCCGGATCCATGAGCACGACAAGGCCGATCACTATCGTCTGGCGGACGCCTTCGTCATGCCAGGCCGGGGCGAAGGCTTCGGCATCGTCTTCCTCGAGGCCATGGCCTGTGGGGTGCCCGTCGTCGCCAGCGCCCTCGACGGCAGCCGCGAGGCCGTCCGGGACGGTGAACTCGGCCTGCTGGTGGACCCGGATGACCGCGCTGCCCTTCACCATGCCGTCACCCAGGCCCTGCGCCGCCCCAAGGGCATACCCCCGGGGCTCGACTATTTTTCATTCGAGCGCTTTGCCGCCCGACTCAGCAAAATCCTGGCAAAAAAAGGGGTCAGTACCCTTTTCTTAAACCGAAAAGGGTACTGATAAGCATCTAGCCGACCCCGCCCGCGGGCCTACAGTTAAGGTAGAAGAGAACACCTGAGCTGGAGACCCGGCGGGAGGAGTCGACAATGAAACTCTACGGCGGAATCGATCTGCATTCCAACAATAGCGTCGTGGCCCTGTTGGACGAAGAAGACCGCGTGGTGTATCGCAAGCGGTTGGGGAACGACGCGGCGCTGGTGCTGGAATCCCTGGCACCGTATCGCGAAGCGATCACGGGATTGGTGGTGGAGTCGACGTACAACTGGTACTGGCTGGTGGATGCCTTGATGGACGCGGGCTATCGGGTGCACTTGGCCAACACCGCGGCGATCGCGCAGTACAGCGGGCTGAAGTACAGCGACGACGATTCCGACGCCGCCTGGCTGGCCAAGCTGTTGCGCCTGGGGCTGCTGCCGGAGGGATATATCTACCCCAAGGCACAGCGCGCCGTGCGCGATCTGCTGCGACGGCGCAGTCGCCTGGTCCAGCAACATACGGCCAACGTCCTGGCGGTGCAGAACCTGTTCTCGCGCAACCGCGGGCGCTCGCTGAGCGCCAATGCGATTCGACGCCTGACGCCCGAGACCGTGGGCGAGCTGCTGCCCGATGCGAATCTGGCTCTGGCGGTCCAAAGCACCCTGCTGGCCATGCGTGGCCAAGAGGCGGCGATCGATCTGTTGGAGCGCGAGGCCTGCGCGCAAGTCAGAGGCCGGCCCGCGTACCGGCATCTGCTCAGCACCAGCGGCATCGGTCAGGTGCTGGGGTTGACGATCCTGTTGGAGACCGGCCCCATCGAGCGCTTTGCCCGCGTCGGCAATTATGCCTCCTACTGTCGCCTCGTCGGCAGCGAGCGGCTCTCCAACGGCAAACGCAAGGGCCGGGGCAACACCAAGAGCGGCAACAAATATCTGGCCTGGGCCTATCTGGAGGCGGCCAACTTCGCGGTGCGTTACAACCCCGCGATCAAGCGCTACTACCAGCGCAAGCGCGCCAAGACCAATGGCGTGGTCGCCATCAAGACGGTGGCGCACAAGCTGGCACGGGCCTGTTACTACATGCTGAGCGAGGGGACCGACTTCGACGTCGATCGCGCCTTCGCCTGAAGGGCCATGGGCGATGCGCCGGTGAGCCAGCAAAAGGGGTTGGCGATCAGCCTCCAGATCTGATTGGCCGCCGGCACATCTCCCGCCGACATCCGTCAGGGAGCAACGCTTGTGACCGAGACGCCTCTGCCATCGAGCCAGCACGGGGTTGGACGGTGCCCACATGGCACCAAGCCAGCGATCTGTGAATCCGCGGCCCGGCCGGGGCGGGTCGGGAGCGCCTGGATTGATCGGGATCCGCGCCCCCGACCCGCCCCTGCCTCCGTGGTCCACTTGGACCTTGGTGGGGCACCGACGATTTTCTGGGGCTCCGATGAGCCAGGGGCCGGGTGTCTACTCCCAGCGGAGCAGCCCCACCGCCTTGATCCAGAAGGGTGACTGGCGCGGATCGGAGTCAATCCGCGACCTTTCAACGAGAACCGCGGGCGCGTTGGCGGTACCAATGTCGCGCTTCCCGACCGACACAAGCGTGCTTGGGTGCGAGAAAAAAGGTCGTGCCATTGATCGGGGTCAGCTAAATGGTGACCCTTTTTTAGGTTAGGCTGAAGCCAGGGACTCCCCGGCGATAAAACATGGTCAGTCCCTGGTTGGCCCTTGCCCTTTGCTTTTGGGAGGATCGGGGACCTTACCCCATCTCATTGCGCCACCAGCCAGCGCCATGCCGGTAAGACATCTTCGCGGTCGCTCGCTCAGAACTTTCTAACCGCAAGTCCCATGGTGGAAGCCGCTTCGGCCATCACGGAATCAGCCGTCGCCACGGTTTCGATCCCCAATTGGTTGACCAGAGCGAGGTGCAAGGCATCCAGTGTGCGCAGCGGATGTTCCGGATAGCGGGCGATCAAGTTCACAGCCTCATCGAAGCAGGCGTCGGTCACCGGATAGTCATTCAGCCAGCCGCGGGCGATGTCATCCAGGAACGCGGCGTAAAGCACGGATTCGGTCTCGGCGTTCAGTTCGCCCATGCGTCGGCGCCGACTCAGCAACGAACGCATCTCGGTGCGCGTGAGCCTGCTGATGATGGCCACGTCGATTGCCTGAAGGTAATCGACAAATGCGTCGGACCCCGATTCATTGAGATACCACTTCGCGAGGGCGCTCGTATCGAGGTAGACGCGGCTGTCAGCGCTCATCGCGCTCGGCGCGGATCAGCTCGGCCGACGGCGTCCTGAGCTGAGGGGTGCGGGCACGCAGGTCGGCATGATCGGGCCGGCGCCGGGTCCCCGCAATGGGCAGAATGCGCGCGATCGCGCGGCCGCGGCGACTCACGATGATCTCGCCCGCCTCGTCTACCAGCTTATCGAGCTGACCGATCGCGGCGCGCATTTCCCGCACATTGAGTTCTTTCATCAAATATCCCTTGTGTGTGCTGCATTCCGGAAAAATTGTAGCACATCCATGCGAGAACGAATCCAGAATGCGGACAGATCCTGAGGCATCCCCGTGAATTCATCCCCGGAACATCGGCGACGGACCAGCCCAACGTAGTGGCGCGGGGCCGTTCCGCGGCTGAAGCCACGGACTCCTCGGGGATAAAACGTGGTCTGTCCCTGATTGACGCGCGTCCAAACAAGGCGTTAGCGTCTCCCTTCGCGGCAGGGGGCCGGGGGGAGGGGGCAAGATAAGCAGCGCTATTTCAAGCGGTGCGCGGCAGGCGCAACGAGGTGATCACCGCCGCCATCTCCGCCACCATATCAAAGGCAATCCGCAGGGTCACCACCAGCTCAGCCGGACTGAGCTGATACTCATGGGTAATTTGATTGCGGATTTCCCGGATCTCTTGCCAACGCACCGCCGACGGCAGCAGGCCGTAACGCTCCAGGAGATTGAGGATATCGATGATCGGCGCCGACTCCACCGGCTCATGAAGAAGCTCCAGGGCATATTGCCGAAACACTTTGGCGCTCATCACGTCCTGCAGTTTGGTGAAGCGGTAGGCAAACTGGTCCAGGGCCGCGATCAAGTCGGCATCACGGCGCGCGAAATGCGCCTCCGTCAGCGGTTGGGGACAGCGCCCCATCGCTTCCCGCAGCGCCTGGAGATGCAGGTCGCACTCTGCAAGCAACTCCGCCAGCCTTCTCATACCGGTTTTCCCGTGTGTTGCGCGTGGCTTTGGATCGAAGATCGCGACCGATCGCCGACCACGACATCGAGTTTTTGATCGCCGAGCCGCTGTCGCAACTCCACACAAAAACGCATCCGCCGCGGCACCGCCTCCTCGGCCGGCCAGTCCCCGGGGATATACAAATCGATGTCGCCGCCCCGGCCCGCGTCGTTCAACCGCGAGCCAAAGAGCAGGGGCTCGACGCCGAAGTGGCGCAGCCCGGCGTCCCGGATCACCTGTCTTTGCCTGGCCGTTAACCGCATTTCCCGTGCCCCGACTGGTTGCTCAGCGCTTGATGGACGCCTGCGCCGCCGTGATGCCGACGAAGCGCGTGTTGTCCGCCTCGCCGGCATAGGGGCCGTGCTGCACCTCGATCAGCTCGATCTGCTCCAGCACCGCGAAGCCGTAGCCGGCAATGAAATTATCAGAATTTGTTAAGGATAGACCAAGTTTCTGGGAAAAAAAGGGGTCAGTACCCTTTTCGGTTTAAGAAAAGGGTACTGATAAGCATCTAGCCGACCCCGCCCGCGGGCCTACAGTTAAGGTAGAAGAGAACACCTG
>JBFZDM010000264.1:0-4362 GCA_041307365.1 Chromatiaceae bacterium
GCGGGACCAAGGCGGGGTCGCCCTCCCAGACGAAGAGGTCCGTGCCCGGAATGCGCGGGACCTCCAGGTCAGAGCCAGCCACTCGCACCCGTTTCGCCTTGGGCAGGAAGAGCCTCAAGGCGCAGCGGCCTTCGGCGACATGGCGGCCAAGGACCGCGAAGGGGTCATGATGGCGCGCCTCCAGAATCTGCTGGAGCGGCTCGGGGAGCCTGATGTGGGCTGGGGTTCCGGTGGGCATGACGGCGGGTCTCCTACACGGCAGGGGCGGTGGCGCGACGGCCGATGATGTTACCATAAGGCAGTGTCGGCGGTTCGCCAGCCGCCAGCCAAAATTTGCCATCGCCGAGGGGGTTTCCCATGCCGGATTCGACTCAACGCTTCGTCAGCCGCCTCACCCGCAACACCCTGGCCCTGATTCTGGCCGGCGGCCGGGGCTCGCGCCTGCAGGACCTTACCAAATGGCGATCCAAGCCGGCGGTACCCTTTGGCGGCAAATTCCGCATCGTCGATTTCCCCCTCTCCAACTGCATCAACTCCGGCATCCGCCGCATCGGCGTCCTCACCCAGTACAAGTCCCATTCCCTCATCCTGCACATCCAGAAGGGCTGGGGCTTTCTGCGCGGCGAATTCGGTGAGTTCGTCGAACTCTGGCCAGCCCAGCAGCGTGTCACTGAGACATCCTGGTACGCCGGCACCGCCGACGCCGTCTTTCAGAACCTGGACATCATCCGCAGTCACAATCCGGACTATCTGCTCATCTTGGCCGGCGATCACATTTACAAGATGGATTATGGCGCCATGATCGCCCAGCACGTTGAGACCGGCGCCGACATGACGGTGGGCTGCCTGGAGGTCGATTTGGCCAAGGCCCGGGAATTTGGTGTCATGTCCGTGGATGAAGACAACCGGGTGCTCCGCTTCGCCGAGAAGCCGGCCCAACCCGACTCCATTCCGGGCCGCGATGGCATTGCCCTCGCCTCCATGGGCATCTATGTCTTCAATCGGGGCTTCCTGTACGAGCAGCTCATCAAGGATTCGGACATGCCCGGATCTAGCCGCGACTTCGGTAAGGACATCATCCCCAGCGTCATCGACAAGTACCGGGTCATGGCCTATCCGTTCCGCGATGTGCGCAGCGGCGAGCAGGCCTACTGGCGCGACGTGGGTACCGTGGATGCCTTCTGGCAGGCCAACCTGGAGCTGATCGGCATCACCCCGCCCCTCAATCTCTATGATGCCTCCTGGCCTATCTGGACCTACCAGGAGCAATTACCACCGGCCAAGTTCGTCTTCGACGATGAAGATCGCCGTGGCATGGCGGTGGATTCCATGGTCTCCGGTGGGTGTATTATCTCCGGCGCCGTGGTCCGCCATTCCCTGCTTTTCTCCAATGTCCGCGTCAATTCTTACTCGTATGTGCAGGACTCGGTCATACTCCCGGATGTGGACGTGGGCCGCAAATGCCTTATCCGAAATGCAGTTATCGACCGGGGCTGCCGCATACCCGAGGAAATGAGCATAGGCATGGTCCCCGAGCAGGACCGCGCCAACGGCTTTTATGTCACCGAGGGCGGCGTGACTCTGGTCACCCCGGAGATGCTCAAGCAGGAGCCCAGCTATGTCCGCTGACCCGGATCGCCTGCCGGTGGTGCTTTGCTGGCACATGCACCAGCCGGATTACCGGGGACCTGGCGGGCGCGAATACCACCTGCCCTGGGTCTATCTCCACGGCCTCAAGGACTACTCGGACATGGCGGCCCACTTGGAGGCCCAGCCAGAGGCTCGCGCCGTCGTCAACTTCGCCCCGGTCCTCCTGGAGCAGATCGAGGATTACAGCGCTCAGATTCATGCCTGGCAGGCCAGCGGCCGGCGCATCCGTGATCCCCTGCTTGCGGCCTTGGCCGGTCCTGGCCTGCCCCTGGATGCCTCTCGCCGTCGCGAACTCATCACCGCTTGTCGCAAGGCCAACAGGACCCACCTCATCGACCGTTTCCCCTGTCTGCGCGAGCTGATTGACCTGGCGGACTGGTTTGGCCGTCATCACAGGGCCGACATCTACGTCAACGACCAATTCCTCGCCGATCTCCTGGTCTGGTACCATCTGGCTTGGACGGGCGAACACATCCGCGACAACGATCAGCGGATCGATTCCCTGCAGAGAAAGGGTCGCGGCTACAGCCTCGATGACCGGCGCGCCTTGGTGGATGTCATCGGCGAGCAGCTCCAGGCCCTGGTGCCCCGTTACCGGCGCCTCGCCCACGAAGGGCGGGTGGAGCTTTCCTTCTCGCCCTATGCCCATCCCATTCTCCCCCTGTTGCTGGACATCCGAAGCGCCCGCGAATCCCTGCCCGACAGCCCCTTGCCGGAGCTGGAGGCCTATCCTGGTGGCGAGGAGCGCGTGCGCTGGCACCTCCGCCGCGGCATGGCCACCTTCGAGCACCACTTCGGTCGCCGGCCCGCCGGCTGTTGGCCCTCCGAGGGCGCCCTGAGCGAGGCCACCCTGCGTCTGCTGGAAGAGGAGGGGGTGCGCTGGACCGCCAGCGGCCAACGGGTGCTCTATAACAGCCTGCGCGCCTACCTGGGCGACAGTCTGCCTGAACATTGGCTGACCAGTCCCTACCGGCTGCATCAGGGCCAGGTGCATTGCTTCTTCCGCGATGATGGCATCTCCGACATGATCGGCTTCACCTACGCCGACTGGCATGCCCAGGATGCAGTCTCAAACCTCATTGAGCACCTGGAGCGCATCGCCGACGCTACCCAGGGCCGTCCCAACCGCGTCTTGTCCATCATCATGGACGGCGAGAACGCCTGGGAATATTACCCCCATAACGCCAGCTTCTTTCTGCCGGAACTCTACCGCCGCCTGGCCAGCCATCCGCGCCTGGCATTGACCACCTTCTCCCAACACCTCGCCAGCCTCGTCGGTCCGACCCCCGCCCTCGACCGCTTGGTGGCCGGGAGCTGGGTCTATGGCACCCTCTCCACCTGGATCGGCGCCCCCGACAAGAATCGTGCCTGGGACATGCTCGGCGCGGCCAAGGCCACCTACGACCGCGCCCTGGCTTCCCGGACCTGGAGCGATGCCGAACGCGAGCGGCTGGAATATCAACTCGCCACCTGCGAGGGCTCCGACTGGTTCTGGTGGTTCGGCGACGACAATCCCGCCGAGGCGGTAAACGACTTCGAGCGCATCTATCGCCTGCAACTCCAGCAGCTTTACGAACTCCTCGGCGAGGCCGCGCCCGAGTATCTTTCGCGCCCCTTCACCACCCGGTCCGGCGCCGCCGAGCATGGCGGTGTCATGAAGCGCAATTAAGAAACCATCCCACGCCTGCCACACGGGCACCAACCCTTCAATTAAACTCCAACTCCAGCAAAACACCGAGCTACGATCGCCCTGATCGCCCCTTCCTGACGCTCGATATCCTCTACCAGCGCGAACTGAACCCGCGCCTTGGTCAGGTTCTGCCCGGGCGACGAGACGCGAAACCAGCGGTCGCCATGCAGGTGGTCGGTCAGGAACCGCAACCCTAACTCGAAAGGAATGAGCCGGATAGCCGGGTAGAGGAGTTCCACCTCCCCTGGCGACAAGAAATCACGGGACTGCTCCGCGTAGGCCGCCAGCAAGGGCCGGCACACTGCCAGGTCAAAGCCCACACTCGCTTCACTGGCCGATTCCCCGCGCCGGTTACAGCAAGAACGTAGGCAATCGCCGATGTCATGGGGGATCAGACCCGGTTGGACCGTATCCAGATCGATGAGGGCCAGGGCTCGCCGCCCCTCGGCGTCGAAGAGCAGATTATCCAGCTTGGGGTCGCCGTGGACCACCCGGTCCGGGATTCGGCCCGCCGCCCGCGCATCCTCCAGGACACCTACTCCGGCCCGCCGGGACGCCACGAAGGTCAGTGCCCCGTCCAACCCCGCCGTCGATGTCGCCACGGCCTCCCGCGGAGCCGCATCGAACTGCTCCAGATAGGCCGGGGTCACATGAAAGCCCGGCAAGGTGACCCTGAGGCTCGCCGGCCTCAGATCCGCCACCGCCCGGTGAAAGGTTCCAAGTAGCCACCCAACCGCCGCCGCCTGATGGCTGTCCTCGACCCGCTCCAAAGGCCGACCATCGATGAAACCCATGATCCGCCAAAACGCGCCTTCCTCATCCTGCGTCCAGGTAAGGCCCTCGTCCGTAGTGGCCATCTCCGGCCAAACCAGATCGCGATTGCCCAGGCGGGACAAATGGGCCGCGACTAGGGACAGGTTGGCCATGATCCCCTCGGGATTGGTAAAGACCCGCCCATTGATCCGTTGCAACACCCACTGGCCCGTGCCGGCGGTCACCACAAAACTGTCATTGATAAGTCC
>JBFZDM010000266.1:0-3103 GCA_041307365.1 Chromatiaceae bacterium
CGCGCCGCCAGTACCAGCCCTGAGCCGTCTGGCTCGCGTCGGAACCACTGGCTGCGGGTCGCCTGGCCTGAACGGGCCCGTACCTGAGCTTCCAGGGCCAGGCGCAAGTCGGTAGCCAGGCCCGGAGCGTCCCTAGTCGCGCAGCACCACCGTGGCGTTCTGCCCAAGGCGAGTTTCGCCGAGCTATTGACGGCTTCCAACAACGCCAGCGGGCGGCCGTCGGCGCTGGCATCCAGAAGCCAACGCTCGTAGTGATCGTGTAGGGGAAAGGGCAATGCCTCACGGGCGGCGCGCACAGCCTCGAGCAACGCCCGAGCCGTGGCATGGGCGACCTCCCGTTGCACATGGGGAGGGCTTGGGAAACAGGCCAGTCCCTCCTGCTCCGACCAGACCCCATGACGATAGAGACAAGGTCGCAGCGAGGTGCCCAGGCTGCCCCAGCCGACGGGGCGCTCGGCGTAGAGCTGGATCTCCCAATTGACGCCATCCGTACTGATGGCACGTCCGGAGCTGTTCTCAATGACCTGGATGACGCCGAGAAACGGATTGATACGACGCTCGGCATAGCGCCGCGTTGCCATCATGACGAGGCGGCATCCAGTTTCGCGCGTAGTTGCTCTATCAGTGTGTAGGCGGGATCCTGCATCTCGGGTGGCAGCACCTCGAACAGATATTCGACCTCGTCAAGCGCGGTTTCGATCTCATCGCGTCGCGTCAGGCTGGGCATCCGCTGGGCGACTTCGTGCAGGTAGGCATAGGGATCTGGGATAGGCATGGGTGGGCTCCGGTGATCGCCGGTAAAAGACCGGCATGTGGGTCGGGTCTTTCCTGGCATGAATGACCCGAGCATATAAGAAGCCGGACCCTGACTCAATACACGGTTAGACGGCTTTCGCTGGCGCTGAAAATGGACGACACTATTCCCAGCATGCCCCTTGGTTGAAGTCCCGGCCCTCGGCGGCCCGGCCCGAACGCCTCAGGGCAGGTCAATCACCCCGCGATCCCAATGTATTACCTGGCGATACGCACCATGCCTATATCCTCCTCTCCTTCCGTCTGGCCCGCGCGACTGGATCTGCTGCAGAGCGCCTCCGGGCTGGTCTTGGCCCTTTTTATGTGGCTGCACATGGCCTTCGTGTCCTCCATCCTCCTTGGCAATGATGCCTTCTGGGTGGTGGCGCGCTTCTTCGAAGGCTATTTCATCCTGGGTCGGGCCTATCCAGGCCTGGTGTCCCTGTTCGTCGCCGGGGTGCTGGCGCTCATCGTCCTGCACGCTGCACTGGCCTTGCGCAAGTTTCCCGCCGACTGGCGTCAGTACCAGGCCTTCTGGCGCCATTCCCGGACCTTCCACCATGGCGACACCCGTCTCTGGCTGGCGCAGGTGGCGACGGGCTTTGCCCTCTTTTTTCTGGCCCCGGTCCATCTCTATCAAATGCTGGCGCACCCGGATCTCATCGGTCCCTTCGCCTCGGCGGACCGGGTCTGGAGCGGACGGCTCTGGCCCCTCTATCTCCTGCTCCTCTTCGCCGTGGAAGTGCATGGTGGGGTCGGCCTCTATCGCCTGGCAGTGAAGTGGGGCTGGTTCGAGGGCCGTGACTCGGCGCGAACTCGCCGGCGCCTCAAACGGGCGAAGTGGGCCATGACGGCCTTCCTGATCGCTTTGGGGTTGCTGACGCTGGCGGCCTACATCCGCATCGGTATCGATCACGCGCCTAGAGTGGGTGAACGCTATACCCCGGCCTGGGCGGAGGAAGGGCGATGAGGATCATCTATACGGATGTGCTGGTCATCGGCGGCGGTCTGGCTGGGCTGCGCACGGCGGTGGGGGTCAAGCGGCGGGGTCTGGATGTCTTGATCCTGTCGCTGGTTCCGCCCAAGCGATCCCATTCTGTGGCGGCGCAGGGCGGCATGCAGGCGAGCCTGGGCAATGCCGTCAAGGGCGCGGGCGACAACGAGGAGGTTCACTTTCAGGATACGGTGCGCGGTAGCGACTGGGGCTGCGACCAGATGGTGGCCCGCCTCTTCACCCACATGGCCCCCAAGGCGGTGCGCGAGCTGGCGGCCTGGGGGGTGCCTTGGAGCCGGGAGCGCCAGGGCGACCGCAAGGTGATCATCAGCGGCGAGCCGGTGACCCTGAAGGTGCCGGCGGCGGTCCACGGCCTGATCGCGGCCCGGGATTTCGGCGGCACCAAGAAGTGGCGCACCTGCTTTACCTCGGATGGCACCGGCCACGCCATGGTTTATGTCCTGAGCGACCAGGCCATCGCCGAGGCCATCCCGGTGCGGGAGCGCCAGGAGGCCATGGCCATCATCCACGACGCGGGCCGCTGTCAGGGCGCCGTGGTGCGAGATTTGGTGACGGGTGAACTGGCCGCCTACCTGGCGCGGGCGACGGTCATGGCCACTGGCGGTTTCGGGCGCATCTATGGCGTTTCCACCAACGCTATCATCAACGAGGGCATGGGCCAGGCCATCGCCCTGGAGACGGGAGTGGCGCGGCTGGCCAACCTGGAGGCGGTGCAGTTCCATCCCACCGCCATAGTCCCGGCTGGCATCCTGGTGACCGAAGGCTCTCGGGGGGATGGTGGCTTGCTGCGAGACGCCGAGTGCCACCGCTTCATGCCGGACTACGAGCCGGAGAGGCAGGAGTTGGCCTCTCGCGACGTGGTGTCCCGGCGCATGGCGGAGCATATCCGTAAGGGCAAGGGCGTCAAAAGCGCCTTTGGCGATCACCTCTGGCTGGACATCACTGTCCTTGGGCGCACCCACATCGAAAAGAACCTGCGCGAGGTCAGGGATATCTGCCAATACTTCCTGGGACTGGACCCGGCGGTGGACCTGATCCCCGTGCGGCCGACCCAGCACTATTCCATGGGTGGCATCCGCGTCGATCATCAGGGTCAAAGCCCCTGGCTGCGGGGTCTGTTCGCCTGCGGCGAGGTGGCCTGCTGGGATCTGCACGGCTTCAACCGTCTGGGCGGAAATTCGGTGGCGGAGACCGTGGTGGCGGGCATGCTGGTGGGCGAATACGTGGCCGACTTCTGCGCCTCGGCGGAGGGCCGGGTCGAGATCTCCAGTGCCCTGGCGGCTGAATTCGTCGGGC
>JBFZDM010000269.1:0-3908 GCA_041307365.1 Chromatiaceae bacterium
GCGAATTGCGCCTGCCCCTGGATCGGGTTGCCGCCCTGGAGAACGACAATTATGAGGGCTTGCCGGCCCCCGTCTTTGTCGCCGGCTACCTGAAGACCTATGCCCGTCTGGTGGGCCTGGATTCCGAGCCCCTGGTACAGGCCTATCGCGCCGCCCTGCCGCCCTCTTCTCCCACCGAACCGGCACAGGTTATCGTCAGCTCGGTCCAGGAGAGACACGAGCGCCTGATCGGCCGCTTGGCCGCCATCGCCGCCCTCATTTTTATCGCCCTGCTGACCTTCGCCTGGTGGGCGCAACATCCTGGCGATGGGACAGCCCCGCCGACCGGGGAGCCGGTGGTGGAATTGCCGGTCCCGGATGGAGCCGACCTTCCCGCCGCCTCGCCAGCTTCGGCCCCCGGTGAGTCTCCGGACGAGCCTACCGGCGAACTGACCGAGGAGGTTATGGAGGTCGTGGAGGAGGAAGACCCGGGGGAGGCGGTCCCAGCCGCCGCTCTAGAGGAGGAGGGCATGGAGGAGACCGCGGCGCCCGAAGCCTCGCCGGAGGACATCACCGTGGAGGCCGACGGGCCCTTCGAGGCGGATGTGGCCGAGGTGGTGAACAAGCTTGAGGTGGTGGTGGCCTTTTCCGGCCCCTGCTGGGTGGACATTCGGGACAGCACCCGCAATTACGCCCTCATCGGCGAGATGGACAAGGGCGACCGCCATCTGCTGGGGGGCAAGCCGCCCTATTCGCTCATCATTGGCAACGCCGCCGCCGCCCAGATCCTGGTGGACGGTCAGCCCTTCGACTTCAAGTCCGTGGTCCGGGGCAACGTAGCCCGGTTCAGTCTGGACCCGGCCTCCAGACCCTGAAGCCCCATGTCAAAGAACATCCAGGCCATCCGTGGCATGCATGACCTGCTGCCGGACCGCATCGGTCCCTGGCAGCGGCTGGAGGATGGCGCCCGCCAGGTGCTCGAATCCTACGGCTACAGCGAGATCCGCACCCCCCTGGTGGAGGTGACGGAACTCTTCAAGCGCTCCATCGGCGAGGTCACGGATATCGTCGAAAAGGAGATGTACTCCTTTCCCGACCGCAGTGGCGATAGTCTTAGCCTGCGCCCCGAAGGCACGGCGAGTTGCGTGCGCGCCGCCATCGAACATGGCCTGCTCGACCAGCCCCGCCGGCTGTGGTATCGCGGCCCCATGTTTCGCCACGAGCGGCCCCAGAAGGGTCGCTATCGCCAGTTTCACCAGATCGGCGTGGAGGTCTTCGGCCTGGAGGGACCGGATATCGACCAGGAGGTCCTCTTCCTGACCCAGCGCATCTGGCGGATTTTGGGCCTGGACGGCCTGCGTCTGGAGATCAACAGCCTGGGCGAGGGCGAGGAACGGGCGGCCTATCGCGCCGAGCTGGTGGCCTATCTTGAGGCCCATGACGAGCATCTGGACGAGGATAGCCGCCGGCGCCTGGAGACCAACCCATTGCGGGTGCTGGACTCCAAGAATCCGGACATGCGCGAGGTCATCGCTGGCGCCCCCGTCATCCTTGATCACCTTGGAGAGGCGTCCCGGCGCCACTTCGAGCAGTTTTGCGCCGGGCTGGATGCCGCTGGCATCGCCTTCCACGTCAATCCGCGCCTGGTGCGCGGTCTGGATTACTATAATCGAACCGTTTTCGAGTGGATCACCGACGATCTGGGGGCCCAGGGCACGGTGTGCGCCGGCGGGCGCTACGACGGCCTGGTGGCCCAACTCGGTGGACGGCCGACCCCGGCGGTGGGCTTCGCCATGGGACTGGAACGTCTGGTGGCGCTGCTGGAGGCCGGCCCCCAATCCGGAGCCACGGCCAATCCGCCGCCTCTGGACGCCTATCTGGTCGCCGTCGGCGAGGCCGCCCAGGCCGCCGCCCCGGCCCTGGCGGAGCGGTTGCGGGATGCGGTCCCCGGTCTGCGCCTGCTCTGCCATTGTGGCGGCGGCAGCTTCAAGAGCCAGTTCAAGAAGGCGGATCGCAGCGGGGCCCGTCATGCCCTGGTGCTGGGCGAGGGGGAACTGGCCCGCGGCGTCGCTGGCGTCAAGCCCCTGCGCGCGGCGGGCGAGCAGCGGGAGTTGGCCCTCGACGAACTGGGCACCTTCCTGCAGGCGGTCAGGTGCTGAGCCGGTGGGTGGCGGCCATTAATCGCCTATCATGGCGAGATGAGCCGCCGATGCGGGTGGCCCTTAAGGCTGAATTCACGGCGGGACGGAAACTGGATTCCCCTGGCCGGCGCGGCGCTGAATGTCATGGATTTTTAAAAGTTCATCAATGAGGTGAGCGGATTGAACACTTACGAGACCGACGAAGAAAAGGTCGAAGCCCTCAAAAAATGGTGGAAGGAGAATGGCACTTCCGTCCTCGGTGGCCTGGTCATCGGCCTGGCGGCCGTGTTCGGCTGGCGGGCCTGGGTGGATCACCAGGAGGGTATGAGTCAGCAGGCCTCGGCCGCCTTCGAGCAACTCCTCGCCACCGTCGAGATGGGCAACCCGGAGGCTGCCCGCACCCAGGCCGCGCTCCTGCTGGAGAAGCATGGGGGTACCGCCTACGCCGCTCTGGCCAATCTGATGCTGGCGCGGGTGGAAATTACCGCGAACCAGCCGGCGGCGGCGCGCAAGGCCCTGGAGCAGGTCATCGCCCAGCCCCCGGAACCCGGCTTGGCGCGGGTCGCGGCCCTGCGTCTGGCACGGTTGCTCCTGGCCCAGGGCGATCTGGAGGCCGCCGCGGCCGTCATCGCCCAGCAGGACAAGGGCGGCCCCTTTGGCGCTGACTTCACGGCCCTGCGGGGCGATCTGGCCCTGGCGGGGGGGCGTCTGGCCGAGGCCCGCGAGGCCTATGCCCAGGCCATCGCCCAAGGCGCCGCCAATAACGCCCTGCTTCAGCTCAAGATCGAAAACCTGCCGCCCGCCGGCTGACCGGCGAACGGCCACACACCCGCCAGGGGATAGGCCCATGAGACCCATGCTCCGATTCGCGCCCGCCCTGCTCGCCGTCATCCTGCTGAGCGGTTGCGGCTACATCCCCTGGTTCAAGGGCGAAAAGGACCCGCGCCCACCCACGGAACTTACTCCCATCACGGCTGGCCTCGGCATCACAACCCTCTGGTCCAGCGTTACCGGCAAGGGTACCCACGGCCGCCGCCTGAGCCTGGCGCCGGCCTACCAGGATGGCCGCGTCTATGTGGCCGATGCCAAGGGCCTGGTGACGGCCATCAACGCCGCCGACGGTCGTCAAATCTGGCAGCGTGATACCGGTCTGACCCTGAGCGGTGGCCCGGAGGTGGCGGGTGCCCGCCTGGTCGCCGGTTCCACCAATGGCGAACTCATCGCCCTCTCCGCCACGGATGGGAGCGAACTGTGGCGGACCCGGGTGGGCAGCGAGATCCTGTCGATTCCCCGCATCGCCGGGGACCTGATCGTGCTCCACACCCTGAACGATAGCGTCATGGGCTTCGACGCCGCCAGCGGCGAACAGCGCTGGTTCTACGATTTCCAGTCCCCCACCCTGACCCTGCGCGGCAGCAGTACGCCGGTCATCAGCGGCGACTTTGCCATCGTCGGTGTCTCGGGGGGCCGGCTGGCCAAGATTGAGCTGGCCTCGGGCCTGCCGGAGTGGATCACCACGGTCACGCCGCCCCGGGGGCGCTCCGAGCTGGATCGTATCGCCGACCTCAAGGCCACCCCCCTGGTGGTCGGCGACACCATCTACGCCGCCGCCTACAACGGCGACCTGGCGGCTCTGGATCTGACCAGCGGTGCCGTCCTCTGGCGCCGCGCCCTTTCGTCCCATGCGGGTCTGACCATGGCGGACGGTACCCTCTACATCACCGACTCGGATGACCTGGTTTGGGCCGCCAAGCCGGATGACGGCGCCGGTCTCTGGAAGCAGGAGGC
>JBFZDM010000250.1:0-9683 GCA_041307365.1 Chromatiaceae bacterium
AGCAGCAGTGCCGCTCCACCGGGGCGCGCTACGGCATCGAGCTGGACGCGGCCCTCATTACCCAGATGGACCCGCCGCCAGCGGTGGACCGCGCCCTGTCGGCCATCAACACCACCCGCAACCATGTGGCCGCGGACATCAGCACGGCCCGCGCCGACGCCGAGCAGCAGATCACCATGAGCAAGCGGGCGGTGGACATCGCCACGAACAACGCCCAGGCGGAGGTGGCGCCCTTGCATGAGCTGGCGGAGACCCTGGCCGCGGTCAAGGCGGAGGGTGGCCCGGCGGCCCTGCGCGCCTATCTGCGCAATATGCGGTTGCCGCTACTCGGCAGGACCCGGCGCATCGTCCGCGCCATGGGTGATTCGGCCTGAAGGGTGAAAGGAGGAGCAAGGTAAAATGATCGGCGACGACATGATGGATTCCCTGGTGACCCTTGTCCTGGGTTTTCTGTTTTTACCCCTGGTGCTGGTCCTGGCCCGCCGCCTCGGCCTTTACGCCATCGTCCAGGAGCGGGAGGCCCAGGTTTTCACCCTGTTCGGCCGGGTTCTTGGCACCTTGGACGAGCCCGGCATCCGCTTCCCCATCGCCCACTTTGGCGTCATGGCCCTGCTGGTGCCCTTCTTCGGCGAACTGCACCGGGTCGATACCCGCCTGCGCCAAAACTATCTGCGGGACCAGATGGTGAACTCGGAGGAGGGCACGCCCATGGGGGTCGGCATCTGGTACGAGATGCAGATCAACGACCCGGTGGCCTACCTCTTCACCAACGCCAACCCGGAGGGCTCCCTGGAGGCCAACGTCTCCAGCGCCGCCATCTCCACCCTCAGCAACCTGGAGATGGACAAGATGCTGGAGGACCGCCACCAGCTCAGCCAGCAGGTGCGCCATACCGTTTCGCCCCTGTCGGAGGTGTGGGGCTACCGGCTCGGCTCCGTCTATATCCGCAAGGTCGCCTTTACCGACCACAAGATGGTGGACAACATCACCGACAAGGTGGTCAAGCGCCTGGTCCAGGTCACCAGCGCCATGAGGCAGGATGGAGAAAATCGCGTCGGTCTCATCAAGAGCCAGACCGCCTACAAGGTCTCCCAGAAGATGGCCGAGGCCTCCGCCGCCCGCCCGGCCGTGGTGGGCGATGCCCTCAACGCCATCGCCAAACGGGACCCGGAGGTCCTGGAGGCGGTCCTGGAGGTCCTCGAAACGGAGAAGCTCATCGAGTCCGGCGCCCCGGTGGAACTGGTGCCCGCCGGGGTCAGGGTGCTGGTGTCCCTGGGGGGGCCGAATGAGGTGGGCGCTGCCGCCGGCGCGCCGGCGGGGGCGCCTTGGCTCAAGCCCGTGTGATCAGGGGTTGCCGCTGGTCTCCAGGACGCAGGACTCGCCCGAACCCAGCCAGAAGGCGAGGCTCTTGTGCAGGAAATCGTCCCAGGGCATGTAGTGGGAGCCGTCGCAGGAGAAGTTCAGGCCCACGATGCCGTTGAAGATATTGAGCGACCCCGAGCGCAGATAGATGTTCTCGTCCATGAAGCGCAGGGCCTTGAAGGTGGCGAAAACCTCGCTCACCCGCTCCACCGGTATGGCCGCGTCCGCCGGATAGGGTCGCCGCGGATAGGCGAGGCAGATACCGGGGTCGGCCAGGTCCTCGTAATCCAGGAGACGGAAGCGGTAGGGGTCGTCCATCAGCCACAGGGACGCCCGCGAGCTGGAGAAATGGAGCTTGCCATGAAAGACGCCATGGGCGGCGAACAGCTCGACGAAGAGGGCCAGGATCTCGTCGATGCGCTGGTCCATCAGGCTATCTACCCGTTGCTGAGAGAAGAGGCCGCCGCGGATCGCCGGATCGCCCTTGAGTTGAAGCCACTGCTCCGGCTGCGCGTAGAGTTCGCGGGTCAGGGGCAGGTCCCGCAGGTCGAAATCCGCGCCGAGAAAGCCCAGGGGCGCGCCCGTGGCGTCCTCGATCCGCCGGATGGCGGTGAGGGAGGGGCGGTGGGCATTGCGGCTCATATAGACGGGCGACAGGGTAAAGCGCTCGCCGGCGAGGGACTCGGCCATGTAGGGACGCCCGCGGCGGTCACGACCGTAATGCCCGGGCAGCAGGCCCTGGGGGGAGACGTTCGCCGTGAGTTGGCGGGCCTCCGCGTCGAGGATGTAGAGATACTTACAGGACGCCAGCCCCGGCAGCGCCGCGACCAGGATCTGCTCCAGCGCCGCTCGATCCGGCCAGACGGACCGGCAAGGCCCCACCAGGCGGCCGAGGGTGGTCGCGAGGCGTCCCTGTAGCAGCATGCGTTGACGGGCGACAATAGTCTTGAGGGCATGGCTCATCCTGGTGCTCCATCCAATTCAGATGACGGTAAAAAGTTTGACGTTGATGGACATTCCCACCTCTTGAAATTGGGTTAATCATAGACCCCGAGGGTCTTGAAAGGGAACCTGGCGCGGCTTGTCTCCGGGCCTAGCCTTCGCCAATCAGGGTCAGGGACAGGGCAGGCCAATAGGTGATGACCAGGACGGCGCCGAAGAGCAGGACGAACCAGGGCAGGGTGGCGCGGTAGAGGCGCAGGATGGGCTGACCGAAGCGGTAGCTGGCGATGAAGAGGTTCATGCCCACCGGAGGGGTGAAGTAGCCGATCTGCATGTTGGCGAGGAAGATGATGCCCAGGTGCACCGGGTGGATGTCGTAGCCGAGGGCGATGGGCAGCAGCAAGGGGACCATGAGCACCAGGGCGGAGAAGATGTCGAGCAGGGTGCCAAGAATCAGCAGGAAGAGATTGAGTAGCAAGAGAAAGCCCAGCCGGCTATCCACCCAGGCGCGGATGGTCTCGAAGAGGCGGGTCGGCACCTCGGCGTCGATGAGGTAGTTGGTGGAGGCCAGGGAGACACCCAGAATCAAGAGGATGCCGCCGACCAGTTGCATGGATTCGCGCATCACCCGGGGCAGTTCCCGCCAGGTCAGCTCGCGGCGTATCAGGACCACCACCAGCAGGACATAGAAGGCGGTGGCCGCCGCCGCCTCGGATACCGCCAGCCAGCCGCCGTAGATGCCGCCCAGCACCACCAGGGGCAGGGGCAGTTCCCAGGCCGCCGCGCGCAGGGCCTGGCCGGCCTCGCGCCAATCGAAGGGGGAGAGCGGCAGTCCCCGCGCCGACCAGAGGCTGTAGACCGCCAAGAGGGCCAGCATCAGCAGGCCCGGCAGGATGCCGGCCAGGAACATGTTCTCGACCGTGGCCGAATCGGCGATGCCGAGTTGTTGGGCGATGACGGCGTAAAGGATCAAGGGCAGGGCGGGGGCGAAGAGGAGGCCCAGGCTGCCGGAGGTGGTCACCAGGCCCAGGCTGAAATTTTCGCCGTATCCCGCCTGACGCAGGGCCGGCAGCAAGAGGGCGCCGATGGCGACGATGGTGACGCCGGAGGCCCCGGTGAAGGCGGTGAAGAAGGCGCAGGCCCCCAGGGATACCAGCGCCAGACCGCCGGGCAGCCAGCCGAGCAGGGCCTGGGTCAGTCGCACCAGGCGTTGCGGCGCCTGGCTCTCGCTCAGGAGATAACCGGCGAAGGTGAAGAGGGGGATCGCCAGCAGCACCGGAGTCTCCGCCAGGCGGTAGAACTCGATGGCGACGACGGAGAGGTCCACGTCGGCCTGGTGGAAGCCCAGCAGGGCGCCGGCGGCGATGATGGCGAAGAGGGGCGCGCCAAGCAGGGCCAGACCCAGCAGGAGGAGGGTGGCCAGCATCAGGAGGCTAACTCCGGGGCGGCGGGCGGTGGGGGCTGAATGGGGTTCAGGGCCAGCAGGGTGAAACGCAGGGCCATGAGCCCAAAGCCGATGGGGATGATGACCTGGGCTACCCAGGCCGGGATGCCGGCGAAGACCGTGGCGCCGTCCTGGTATTCGAACCAGACCAGGCGCCCGCCGTGCCAGGCCAGCAGACCGCAGATGAGGGCGGTGAAGACCGAGGCCAGCCGGTCGGCGGTCCTGTTCATGGCGCCGCTCAGGAAGCGGGACAGGAGGTCGATGCGGATGTGCTTGTTCTCACGGGTCGCGGCCAGGGCCCCGGCCAGGGCCAGCCAGAGTACCAGCAGGCGCAACAGGGGGTCCGCCCAGGGCAGGCCCGTCTCGAAGAGGTTGCGCAGCAGAATCTGGGCGGCGGCGAGCCCGATCATGGTGGAGAGCAGAGCCACCAGGATGGCGTCTTCCGCCAGGCGCAGGGCGCGGAGTATCCCTTGAAGGCGGCGAGTGGACACGAAAAGCACCTCCCCTGTGGCTGTTGGGCGCGCGGGCCCGGCATGGCCCGGCGGTGCCCCCATTGTGCAAAGCCAAGGGGTGGCTTTGCAACCGCCGCCCGACGACGGCGCGGCCCGGCGGAAGCGGTGGCCCGGCCGCCATGGGATCCGCTGGGTAAGCCGCCCGTCCAGCAATTGGCCCGCCTCCGGCAACCGCTTGGCGCGAATCGCGGCGGCTGGACGCCTGGCATTGAAGTTGCTATGCTCTTTTCAGTGGTAGCCTTCTAAAGCATCGATAACAAAAGGATCTCATGGCGGATTTCCGAGTCCATCTGTATGGCGCCGCCGCCACCAGCGGCCTCGCCACCCTGGCTGTCCATGGCCTGGGGTGGACCGGGCCCCGTCAAGCTCAACTGCTCTTTCTGCTCGGCGTCGCCGGTGGGCTGTTGCCGGATATCGATGCCCCCCAATCCACCCCGGTGCGCGCCTTTTTCACCCTGCTGGGGGTGGTGCTGGCCTTCGCCATGACCTTTTCCTTCGCCGGCCGCTTCCCCCTCCTGGGGCTGGGCCTCATCTGGGCTCTGGTCTTTGTCACCGTGCGCCTTGGGGTCTTCGAACTCTTCTCGCGCTATACGGTCCATCGCGGCATCTGGCATTCCTGGCTAGCGGCCCTCGGCGCTGGCCTGGCGAGCACCAATCTCGCCCATCACGCCGCTGGCCTGCCAGCCTGGGAATCCTGGCTTGCCGGCGCCTTTGTTACCCTGGGCTATCTCACCCACCTCTGCCTGGACGAGATCGCCAGCGTCGATCTCCTGGGCCGGCGGATCAAGCGCTCCTTCGGCACCGCCCTTAAACCCTTCAGCCTCGCCTATCCCTGGGCCAGCCTGGCCATGCTAGTGGCGGTGCTCCTCCTCGGCGTCTCCGCCCCGCCGGTGGCGCCCGTCCTGGCGGTTGCCGACCATTACGGCCTCGACCGCGCCGGGATCCTGGCACGCTTGCAGGATAAAGGCGATTGGCTGAACGCCTGGGCCTCCGCCCTGGTCCCGAGGGCCAGTGGCCAGTTGATCCCGCTTCGACCCTGATCAGGACCCATCACGTCAAACCTGGCCCCCCACGCCCCAGGTGACGCGGCGACTGCCGTGACAACAACCGGACTAAGATCCTTCCGGCGGCGTATGGGGGGTGACCTTGCGTGTACGAGCGGGGGCCCGCGGGGATTTTGCCGCCCTGGACCGTGCCGGCGAGGGGCCGCTGGACCTGGCCCTGGCCCTGGTGCCGGGAGGCTCTCCATCCGAAATCGCCAGCAGCAGGCCCAGGATGGCGAAGGCGGTCAGCAGGCTGCTGCCGCCCTGGCTGATGAAGGGCAAGGTAATGCCGGTCAGGGGGATGAACTTGGTGACGCCGCCGATGTTGAGGAAGGTCTGGGTCGCCAGGACCGTGGTCAGCCCGCCCGCCAGCAGCAGGCCAAACGAAGAGCGGGAGCGGTAGGCGATCTGGAGTCCGCGCAGGAAGATGAGCAGGAAGAAGGCCATGACCAGGGCGCCGCCGACGAAGCCCAGTTCCTCGCCGATCACCGCATAGATGAAATCCGATTCGGCGATAGGGGTGTATTCCGGATTGCCGGCGCCGAAGCCTTCGCCCCAGAGCCCGCCCGAATACATGCCCGACAGCCCCTGGAGGACCTGCCAACTATCCCCGGTCGGATCATGGAAAGGCGATAGCCAGGCCTGGATACGCCTCTCCCCATGTTGGAAGACCGCCAGCAGTAACCAGCCGAGGAGGCCCGCCCCCGCCAGGCCGTAACCCATATAGCCCCAGTGCCGGGTGCCCAGGACCAGCAGGACGGGCAGGGTGACGCCGAGGATGATGACCATGCCCAGGTCGCGCTGGATGAGCAGCAGGATCACCAGGGCCGCCCAGACGCCGGCCAGGGGCGCGAGGGGGCGCCAGGGCGGAATCAGGCCATGAAATTCCCAGGCGCCTAGCCCCTTGGCCTGGCGGTCGATGTAGGCGGCGGCGAAGAGGACGAAGCTGACCTTGAGCAGTTCGGTCGGGGTGATGAAACCGGTCCCAAAGATGGCGCCGCGAAAGCGCTGGCCGGTAACCAGCAGGGCAGCCACCAGCAACAGCGAAATCCCGGCCCAGACCCAGGGCCAATGGCCCGCGGCCAGCGCCCGGTAACGCCCGCCCATGAAGCCCAGCAAGATGGCGAGCAAGGCCAGGAAGCCGCCGACGAAGGCGAAATCGGCGAGACCCGAGCCCCCGGTACCCGCATCGAAGGCCCCCAGCCGGGTCCGCGCCAGGAGTCCGAAGCCGGCGAGAAAGGCCATCGCCACCACCAGGATCTGGTCGCCGCGAAATCCGGCCATGACCAGGGCCAGATGCAGCCCGGCCAGGCTCAAGGCGAAGACGAGGAAGGGCAGCAGGCTTGTCAGGCCCAGGGGTTTACCTGCCCCGTGCAAGGAACCCAGCACCAGGATGACGCCGATGCCGATGCCGCCCAGGCAGATCAGCAGCAGTTCCCGCTCGGGCCGCCGCTGGTCCCAGGGGGTGGTGGCCTTCATTCCATCAGCCCCAGGGCCTGCGCCCGGAGAAGGAGATCGCGGGCGATGGGGGCGGCGCTGGTGGAGCCGTAGCCGCCCTGTTCCACCAGCACCGCGACGGCCAGGGCTGGCCGTTCCGCCGGGGCGAAGCCGACGAACCAACCGTGGGAGGCACCCTGGGAGTTCTCCGCTGTTCCCGTCTTGCCGGCAATGGCCAGTTTGTCGGTGTTGATGGGCTTGCCGGTGCCTTCGGTCACCACCCGGCGCATCATCTTTGCGAGCCGCTTGGCCGTGGCCTCGGACATCAGGCGTGCCAGGACCGCGGTCGGCTCCGTCGCGATCAACCTGGGCTTCATGGCGACACCCTGGTTGGCGACGGCGGCGGTGATGAGCGCCATGTGGGCGGGGGAGGTCGTCATGACCCCCTGGCCAATGGACGCCTGGGCCAGACCGTAGCGGTCCTTGTCGGCGATACGCGGCACCCGGCTGGTATTGATGGCCCCGGTGCGGTCCAGGCCCGGATAGATGCGCACGGGCTGGCCGAAGAGCAGGCGCTCCAGATTGGCGCGAAAGGCATCGTGACCATACTGGACCCCAAGTTGCGCAAAAAAGACGTTGGAGGACTCGGTAAAGGCGGTGGCCAGGTCGAGATTGCCGTGCCCACTCCAGGACTGGCCGGCGCGGCGGGCGCTGTAGTATTCGTGATCGCGGATTTTGGGATAGCGGGGCGAGGTGGTGTAGCCCTCGGCCGGGCAATGCAGGGTGCCGGAAAAGCCCTGTTCGAGGGCCTCGGCGGCGAGGGCGACCTTGAGGGTGGAGCCGGGCGGGTAAAGGCCCTGGGTCGCCCGGTTCAGCAGGGGCGACTCCGCGAGGCCGCCTCTAAAGAGGGCGGGCGAGAGGGCGCTGGGGTCGAAGGATGGCGTGCTTGCCAGGGCCAGGATGGCGCCGTCCTCGGGTCGCAGCAGGACCACGGCCCCGCGCCGGCTGCCCAGGCCCTGGAGGGCGGCCAGTTGCAGTTCCAGGTCCAGGGTCAGGACCAGATCCTGGCCGCGCGGACGCTTGCCCTGGGTCAGCAACTGACGGCCCAGTTCGCCCCAAGACTCCAGCCGTTCCGGCGTGGCGCCATTGAGGTGCTGGCTGGCGGCCGCCTCGACGCCGGAGGCGCCGAACTTGGGATGGCTGTAGCCAATGCTGTGGGCGAAGGCCGGGCCATGGGGATAGCGGCGCCAGACCTGGCCGTCCGCCTCCTCGCTGTAGGCCAGCACCTCGCCGCGCCGGTCCAGGATGCGGCCGCGCTGGATGCCGTGGGCCGGGTTGAACTGGCGCCGGTCGTAGGTCTGCATGAAAGCGAGGAACTGGGGCCGGAAGATGCCCGCAAGCTGCCAGCTTCCCTGATGGCCCAACACGGCGCCGAAGAGCAGGAGCAGGCCCAGGGCCGGGATCAACAGGGGTTTGCGCGCCGGACCCAGGTGGCGCGGCTCCGTCTCGCGGCGAAAGTCATGGATCCGCTTGAGGAGAAAAAAGGCCACCACAAAGAAGCCCCCGTGCAGACCTACCCGCAAATAGGGCCAGGCCGCCGAGTCCACCAGGGTGGCGAAGAGTTCGGTGATGTTCAGAGGGTCCTCCGGGAGGAGGACCCGCGCCAGCCATGTTTAACCCTCGCCAAGGGTAGGCAGGGGTCAAGCCAGGGAGGAGGGCAGGGCATGGAAACCATTGGGGAACAGGGTCAGGCCAGAAAAGCTGGAGTGATTATAGTGTTCAGGCTGCGAAATTTTCCTCCCCGCAAGGAGATCAAGCCCCCAGGGCACCCCAGCTAACGCAAGCGAGAACGGATAGGGCATAATCGGGGTTCGGGCTATGATGTGCTCGGCGCTGTCATTACTGGAGGTATTCCCTTGGAAACGTCGATCCCGGTCGCGCACGGTCATGCCATCCGTGCCATCCCCCGCCCATGGGCGCTGGCCCTCTGCGCCCTTGCCTTGGCGATCCTCCTGCCCGGTTGCAAGCCGACGCAAGCGCCCCAGGAAGGCCCAGAGCCCATTCGCCCGGTGCGGGTGGTGACGATCGAGGAACGCCCAGGGGGCGAGACCGTCACCCTCACCGGTACCGTTCAGGCCCAGGAGGACGTCGCCCTGGCCTTCCGCATCGGCGGCCAGTTGATCGAGCGCTCGGTGAACATCGGCGATCAGGTCAGCGCCGGCCAGGTCGTCGCCCGCCTGGACCGCTCTACCTGGAGCGATGCGGTACAGGCCGCCCGTGCCAACCGCGCCGCCGCCCTGGCGCGCCTGGTGGAGGCGCGCAATCAGGTGGAGCGCTTCGAGCCCCTGCTGCCCCGCGGCTTTGTCTCCCGCCAGATGTTCGACCAGGCGGTGGAGGCCCGCAACGCCGCCCAGGCCATGGTGGACGCGGCCGAGGCCCAGGTCAGCACCGCCGAGACCCAGCTCTCCTACACGGATCTGCTGGCGGACGGCCCTGGTGTGGTCACGGCCCGCGGCGCCGAGCCCGGCGAGGTGGTGGCCGCCGGACGGATGGTGGTACGCCTCGCCCGCCAGGGCGGGCGCGATGCGGTCTTCGATGTCCCCGCCCGGGTCAAGGAGCAGGGCCACGCCGACATCGATGTGGCCGTGACCCTGAGCACGGACCCCAAGGTCGCGGCCACTGGCCGGGTACGGGAGGTCTCCCCCGAGGCCGACCCGGTGACCCGCACCTTCCAGATCCGGGTGGGCCTGTCCGACCCGCCCGAGGCCATGCGGCTGGGCTCCACGGTCACCGGCACCGTGCAGTTGGGCGGCAACCCGGGCATGGTCATCCCCGCCGCGGCCCTGACCGCCACCCAGGGGGCGCCCGCCGTCTGGGTCATGGACCCGGTGGCGGGTACCGTGGCCTTGCGCAACGTTGAGATTGCAGGATTTGAGCTCGACC
>JBFZDM010000300.1:0-4250 GCA_041307365.1 Chromatiaceae bacterium
GTGTCCGCTTGCGGACAGGTGATCTTACCCTTTTATATAACCCCATCTCGCGCGGTTTGCCGCCCGCGCGGGAAAAATCCTTGCTTCGGCTGCTTCTGGCGTATTCACACCCGCGAATCCCTGCCCCATGGACCGACTGACCGGGCAGTGTGATCAAGGGCGGCCACGATGGTATCGACGGAGCGCGCTAGACCATCGACTTCATCGATGGAGGTTGCGGCCGGCGAGGCCTCGATCTGTCTAGCGATCTCAGTCAATTCGCCCATAGCCAGGAGTCCAAGGGTATTTTTGAGGTTGTGGGCCACGCCTCGCAAGGAATCCCAATCAGCGGCGCGATGCGCCGCAGAGGCCGCGGCCATGTCCTCCAGAAGCTGCGCGCGCACGACGTCGCGGATCGCAAACAAGATTTCCGGATCCATCGCCGCGAGGGCAGCCTGAATGGCCGATCCCGGATCGACCAGCCGTTGGCTGGGCAGCGGCGCCATGCCGCGATCGCAACAATGGTCGATCAGTTGATGTAATATCCTGATATCTATTGGTTTTGAAAGGTAGTCATCCATGCCGGCCTCAAGGCAACGCACGCGATCTTCGCTCATGGCATTAGCAGTCATGGCGATGATGGGTGTGTGTCGCCCAGCGGGTTCCCGCTGGCGGATCAGGCGAGTAGCGTCAATGCCGCCCATGACAGGCATCTGCATGTCCATGAAAACAATGTCCCACGGGGCGGTCGGGAAGAGGTTAACCGCCTCCTGGCCATTCTGGGCCAGGGTGACGGCATGGCCCCATTTCCGGAGGAGGCGGAGCGTAAACTCTTGGTTCACTGGGTGATCTTCAACCAACAAGATTGAGAGCCTGCGCCGATGGCCATTCAGCGCGTGGCGGGAGGCGAACCCCAAGGGAGTCGCGCCATTATCGCTGCTGGCCGCGAGGATACCTTCCATGATGGCCAATGGCGGGGCGCCAAGATCCATTGCCCCGTTTTTCCTACAATTCAGAGTCACCGTGAAATGAAAGGTACTGCCTTGACCCGGTGTGCTGTCGACCCAAATCCGGCCGCCCATAAGGTTGACAAGACGTGAGCAGATGGCAAGGCCGAGGCCAGTGCCGCCGTATTTCCGGATAGTGGAGGTATCGGCTTGCGTAAAGGCTTCGAAGATTGGCTGCTGCTTGTCCTTGGCAATCCCAATACCGGTATCACTGACCAAAATGTGAATTCGGCATTGGCCCCCTTCGCTTGCGTCGAGGGCCGTGGCGACGGTGATTTCGCCATGCTCGGTGAATTTGATCGCGTTGTCGCACAGATTGATCAGCACCTGGCGCAAGCGCCCGGGATCGCCCTCCACCTGGGCTGGCAGATCGGGGGGCAGGTCGCAAACCAGTCGCAGCCCTTTCTTTTCCGCTCGCGCGCCCAGGCTTTTGAGCGCTTCAGTGATGGTGACCGAGAGATTGAAGGGGATGTTTTCGATATGGAGTTTTCCGGCCTCAATCTTGGAGAAATCGAGGATGTCGTTGAGGATGACGAGAAGGGATTCGGCGGAATCGCGAACGATATTAAGGTAGTCGCGCTGGATGGGGTCGAGGTCGGTATCAAGGGCCAGTTCCGTCATACCGATAATACCGTTCATGGGGGTACGGATTTCGTGGCTCATGTTGGCGAGGAAATCGCTCTTGGCCTGGCTGGCGGCTTCGGCGGCTGACTTGGCGATTTCAAGTTCGTGCTCGGCCCGCTTGCGCTCGGTGATGTCGGTGCGGATAGCAATATATTGGGACGGCTTGCCGTTGGCGGCAGTGAGCGGCATGATGGTGGCGCTGACCCAGTAATGATCGCCGTTCTTTTTCCGATTCTTGATTTCACCGCGCCAGACCCCTCCCGAGGTTATGGTTGACCAGAGATGGGCAAAAAAACTGGCGGGGTGATGGTCGGACCGTATGAGCCGATGGTTAGACCCTATTATTTCGTCGCGGCTGTAACCGGTGATCTCGCAGAAACGATCGTTGGCGTAAGTGATCCTGCCGTCAAGATCGGTGATGCTGACGATTGCATGTTGATCGAGAGCAAATTTCTGATTGGCCAGATCGATATGCAATGCCAGCAGTTCCGCCTGATGCGCTTCCTGGCGATCGATCAGGCCGCTGATCAGCGCAACCAACCCGGCGAGGCTGTCAGCGGATCCGCCGCCTGTTTCCGTCGCACCAGGAAGAGCGTGCCGCAGCCGCGTGGCCAGCGACTGGAGCTGGGCAATCGCGGCCTCGCGCGCCTCCAGGGTGCCGCGCAGCTCGTCGTTGATGGCCAACAGTTCTTGGGACGACAGCTTAAGGCTCCGGGTTCGCAAATCGAGGTCGCGATCGAACTGACTGTAGGCGCTATCCACCCTAGCCAAGAAATCGGCCAACCCCCGGCCGAGTTTTTGCAGGGCAGGCGGGGCTTGGTGGGTTGCCAGAAACCGCCAGAGCTGATCGAACTCCGCCGGCGGGATTTCAACCGCGGGGGCATCGAGCAGGCGCTTGAGCTGTCTTGCGAGGAGGGGATGCATGGGTCGGGCTTATCTTCGAAGGCGGTTCAGGGGGCTTCCGCAATCCAGGTGACGGTCATGGTCTGGTTGTGCAGGCGACAGGAGGCACCAGGGGCAAAGGGACTCAGTTCACCATAGGAGTAAAAGCCGGTCAGTACCGTACCTTGGCCGAGGACATCGCCGACTGCCTCGATTTCTTCATCGACACGGTCCCCCATCACCAGTTTGCGGCCAACGCAGCTCACCAAGAGCCCTATGCCCGTTGCCGGGTGGGAAGCCATTTCGCGAGCGGCGGCAGCCGCGGCTTCGGCCCCGCTGATCAAGCGATCGGCGCTGGCGTGCATCAGTTGTAGATAGCCGTTGGGATCGATGTCGCCGGCGAGAGTCAGGCTACCTTCGGATTCGTCGATACCCAGAATGGTCCGAATGACGCCCGTTGAGCTTCGGCGGGGGTCGAGCATCTCGAACGGGAAGAGCAGCCCCGAGGAAGGCAGGTCTTTCGCATAATCGCCGAGATAGGTCTTGTAGATATCGTATGCTGGCTTGCCATCAAGTTCGTACAGGACGTTACCGATGGCCTTGGTCACCTTGCGCAGGGTGCCGAAAGGCTCCCAACCGCCAAAGGTGCCATGGTTGAAGCGCAGTGCCTGGCCGCTCAGACCAAGCGCCACGATTGCCGTATTCGAGGGTCCATGGGGCGTCATGACCAGGGTTTGCTGGAAACGGACCCCGTCGCCGGCCAGCCCGCCGGTGATCGTGACGCCATCTCCCAGCGCATCGTGCAGGCCAGCAATCAGAGCACTGCCGTTGATCGCCACGCCTTGTCCAAAGACAAGCAAGGCACGCGGGGTGGAGGATTTCAGCCGGGCGCCGAGGCGCCGCCCGGCGGGTAGGCTGTCGTCCATGCCGGCCAATTCAGTGGTGGCGACAGTCAGCCGGATCTTGTCAAATTGCGCAAGGGTTAAAACGACCGTGTCGTCGGCGATGCCGCGGCCGGTAATTTCGCCCGCCGTGCTGCAGCCCAAGAGGATCGCCTCCGGACAGCGTGACTTGGTCCGCTGGAAAAGGTCGGGTTCCCCGAGCAACGCCACTGAACCAAAGATCAGGGCGAGGTTGGCGTCCGCGGGCGATTCGAGGGTCGACAGGGCGGCATCAAGCTCGGAAAGATCACTGATCTGAATCTGCTGTGTTTTCATGGCCAAATTTCAGTTGGTAGGGCAGCTTGGGGTCAGCATTGGGCTGGGACAGGAAGGGTGATGTTCCGGACGGCTTGGGCGAGGGCTTCGAGGGTTCCTGACACCGCGACACGAGGGTCCCCTTGATTGCATTTACCGGGGGTAAGAAAAATCAACTGTCACGGCCGGAGTCAAGGAAATGCGAAATTTGATGAATCCTGATCCATGCGGCAACCTGTCTGCACCTGTTCAACGGCAACCCACTCGCCAGCAGCGTTCCGTCTGGCATCGAATAACCGGCTATTTTACCTGAGTAATCAGTAAGCCGAAGACCCGGGACTAGGCGTGGGACCGCCATTCCTAGTCTACCGAGAGCGGGTGAAGGTCTCGAAGACCATCACGGCCAGAAAGCCGGCCATAGCGAGGCCGATGGCCAGGAGGAGATGAGGATCGTTGACGCCGCCGATCAGGTCGGCGGCGGGCAGGTCCGGATAGCTCCAAGGCCAGACATTGGACTCCAGCGCCGGCACCCGGGCCCCGTGACGATCGATCTGCCATTCGA
>JBFZDM010000330.1:0-5101 GCA_041307365.1 Chromatiaceae bacterium
ATTGATTTCCATAAGGCGGCTTTAGCCCGCCCGAAGGGCGCTCGGCCCGTGGTCCAAACCACCGGCTTTCAGCCGCCTTCTCTTTCAGTCGGGGGTTTAGTCCCCCGATCTTCAACCCACCAGCTTTCAGCTGGTGGTTGTTGAGTTATGGTAGTGGCCTCCTTGCGGCCAGTCTGATCAGGTCCCTCAACAACCGATCATTAGTGTCTGATTCTCAAATACCTCAAGCCCCGGTCCGCCCATCCATCATGAAGGTCCTGGTCCTCAACTCCGGCAGTTCTTCCATCAAGTTTCAGCTTTTTCGCAGCGATGACTGGCGCGTCCTGGCCAGCGGCGCGGTCGCCCGCATCGGCGAGGCCCTGGGCGAATTCAAGGGTCAATGGCGGGATGACCTGGATCGGGTGCAAGGCTTCACTGTCCACTTGCCCATCCCCGACCATCGCGAGGGTCTGGAGCATATCGCCGCCCGCCTACGCGAGTCCGGGGTGCTGGGGGATATGAGCGAACTGGGTGCCGTCGGCCACCGGGTGGTCCATGGCGGCGAGGCCTTCCAGCGGCCGACCCGGGTGGATGAGGGTGTGGTCGCCGCCATTCGCGGCATGATCCCCCTGGCGCCCTTGCACAACCCGGCGACTCTGGAAGGGATCCAGGTGGCCTTGCGGCTTTTCCCCGGGGTGCCGCAGGTGGCGGTCTTCGATACCGCCTTCCATCAGACCATGGCGCCGGCGGCTTACCGCTACGCCATACCTGAGAACCTCTACCGCGAACAGCGAGTGAGGCGCTACGGCTTCCACGGGACCTCTCATGCCTATGTCAGCCGCCGGGCGGCGGCCCTGCTCGGCCGCGATCCGGCGGATTGCAACCTGATCACTCTGCATCTCGGCAATGGGGCCAGCGCGGCGGCGGTGAGGGGGGGCAGGAGCATCGACACCTCCATGGGCCTGACGCCCCTGGAGGGACTGGTGATGGGAACCCGTTGCGGCGATCTGGATCCGGCTATCCCTTTCTATCTGGCCAGAAATCTGGGTATGGACATCGCCGTCCTGGACGACCTCCTCAACCGCCGGAGCGGCCTGCTGGGGCTGTGCGGCGCCAACGACATGCGCGAAATCCATCGGCGCATCGGCCAGGGCGACCCGGCCGCCGCCCTGGCCCTGGACGTCTTTTGTCACCGGCTGCGCAAGTACCTGGGTGCCTATTGGGTGGAGTTGGGCCGCCTGGATGCCCTCGTCTTCACTGGTGGCATCGGCGAGAACGACGCCGAGGTGCGGTCACGTACCTGCGCCGGGCTGGAGGGCATGGGTATAAGGCTCGACGCCGCCGCCAACCAGGTATGCGCCCAGGTAGAGAGAAACATCAGCGAGGCCGGCAGCCCAGTGGTGGTTCTGGTCATCCCCACCAAGGAGGAACTGGAGATAGCACGGCAGGCGTTGGAGGCGGTGGGTCTGTAGGCTGGAGTGTCGCCGGGCGTAAGCCGCATGAGTGGCCGGCTAATCCCGTTTGGCATCGACCACCGGGTAAACCCTGCACAGACAAGCCCCTGGCCTTGGCGCCTCAGCGCCGCTCGCCGCCGGGCATCATCTGCTGCATGATGCCCATGGGGTTTAGCTGCCGCATCGGCTCCCCGCTGTCGAAGAGCCCCGTCAGACGGCCCATGGCGACGCGCATCTTTTCCATGTCGGTGGCGATGGCGGGCAGGGATTCCACCTGCTTTCGCATCTCCCCCACATCCTCGGCCAGGCTGGCCATGTCGGCCTGCATGTGCCCCATGTTGGTGGACATGGTGCTCACATCGGCCGCCATCCGTCCGATGTGAAGCGTCATGTCATGCATGAGTTTCACCATATAAATGAAGGCGCCGCCCGCGATGAGGACGGCCCCCCCGATCAGGGCCAGGTGGGCCAGGCGGTGCTGGGGGCTCTGGTTCATGGCGGTGTGTCTCCTCTCGCGGCAGGCCAAGGTTCCGAGGGACATTGTAGGCCTTGCCTGGGAAATTGCGAACGCCATGGGGGAGGGCCCATGGTGTATGCTTTCGGCCTCGAGGGATTTCCTGTCGAAACCAGCCAGCACCACCCCCGCCTTTCCAGACCATGCCTATCCCCCCGGACCCATTCCCCGAGGCCCTGGAACGTCACAAGGCCCGCTGGGAGGAATATGACGCCCAGCGCTACCTGCGCCTCACCGACGACTTTCGTGGTCAGCCCAAGGGGACCCTGGCCTGGCGAGGCCGCCTCATCCCCGGCTATCCGCGCATCGGCCGCATCTTCCGTCTTGAACAGGGCCTGGCCCAGCAATTCGCCGGGCCCTTCTGGATGGAGGAGAAGATCGACGGCTTCAATGTCCGCATCTTTCGCTCTGGCGACGGCATGCTGGCCCTGTCCCGGGGGGGTTATGTTTGCCCCTTTGCCACCGACCGGGTGCCGGACTTCATCCCCATGGCCCTCTTTGAGGCCCATCCGGATCTGGTCCTGTGCGCCGAGCTGGCGGGGCCAGACAATCCCTACACCCAGGGAGGGCCCTCCTTCGTCACCGAGGACGTGCGGCTCTTCGTCTTCGACATGATGCGTCTGGGCTGCCCGGGCTTTCTTCTCCAGGAAGAGCGGCGAGCCCTGTGCGAGGAGTTTGATTTGCCGGTGCCGCGCACCTTTGGCTGCTTCGAGCCGGGTGATTGGCGGTCGATCCTGGGGATCGTCGAGCAACTGGACGCGGACAGGCGCGAAGGCGCCGTCTTCAAGGAGGACTTCCCCCTGGGCCATCGCACCAAGTATGTCACCGCCTGGTCCGGGATCTATGACATCGCCGTGCGGGCGGAGGATACGGTGGAACTGCCGGGGGACTTCTTCACTGGCCGTATCCTGCGCCTCGCCCTCTATCTGGACGAGGCCGGGCGGAACCTGGACCCGGCGCTGGAACAGGCTCTGGGCCAGGCCTTTCTGGAAGGGTTGCGCCGCTCGGTGGATCGCTTCAAGCGCGACGGCCATGTCTTTCACGCCTTTCGCTGCCGTTTCCGCCAGCGGGACAAGGCCATCGCCTTCATGGCCCATCTCAGGTCCATCCTCGGCCATACCCACCTGCTCCAACGCCGGCTGGAGGAGGAGGATGACTTCTGGGTCCTGGAGTTCGAGAAGGAGGTGCCCAAGCTCACCGGGCTCTTGCATCAGCTTTTTCGCGGCGCCTCCATCCTGGATTGACGAGGCCCGGCGAGTCAGGGGGTGGTCAGGCGTGGATCGGCGCGGCGGCCAGCCTTTCGAGGATGGCCCGGAAGTTGAGAGGATGGATGACCTCGATGCCCACCTTGTCCGCCCATTTGCGCAAGCCCTCGTCGGCGCACACCAGGGCGGCGTCGATCTCGAAGGAGAGCAGGAGCACATCCACGTCTTCCTTGCTGTCAAGGATGCCCTGACGCAGCGCCTCGCGGTAGCGCCCCCGCAACCGGTTGATGAGCTTGCCTGGATCGTCCATGGACTGGGCCGCCTCCTTGGCCGCCTCCTCGGCGATGCGCAGGCCGCGATCGATACGGTAGCGGACCTCCTCGATGAGTTCATAGAGGAGGGTGCCGGGGATGGTGAGGCTGTGTTTGCGCGGGGAACGGATGCGGACCACGGATTCGAAGTCGGCCGCGACCTGGGACAGGTCCTTGATCTTGCCAAGCTCTTCATAGACGGAGCCGGGCATGAAGAATTCCCGTCCCGTGGCCCTTGCCAGCCGGGAGAAGACGCGGATGGCCTCTTGGGCATCCGGGCCGAAGGAGCGGAAGACGTCCGGGTTGGTAAAGAGGCTGGTATCGAGAACGAAGCGGTTCAAGTTATGGTGCCTCTCTCAAGATTCGCCTGAATGGGACCCGGGCCGGTTTTCATCCCCCGCTGGGCCCTTGCCGGGCCTCTTGCCGAAGATCAGGAAGGCCATGGGCATCAGGAAGAGGAAAGTGGCCGCGATGTGCCCCGCTGCCAGGAGACTCAGGAGGACCAGCATACCCATGAGGATGAGGGCGTCCCGGAGCATGGCGCGAGTTCTTGGTGACATCCTGGCCTTCCCCATGGCGGCATCTCGATTCTTGGCCTATGGTACACCCCCGCGCCGCCCATGGCCGAATGCGCAAAAATTGGGAAAGCGGCGGGAGAGGCTTCATCCAGCCTTGTCCGAGGGCCCGGCTGGCTTGAAACTGAAGCTCCACCCTCCCGTCCACCCGGCCTGGGCCCTGACCCTGGCCCCTCCCTCGGTGACGAAACCTGATCCATCGGGACGTAAAGAGTGCCCAAGTTACTAAAAATAATAATACCCATCCTGGTTGTGGCCGCCGCCGTCGGCGTCTTCGCCTTCCTCAAGGCAACCCGCCCCCACAGGCCGGTGGCCGCCATCGAGGAGCGTGTCTGGCGGGTGGAGGTGGAACCGGCGAGACCGGCGCGCCTGGCGCCCCAACTCGTGCTCTATGGCCGCGTGGAAAACCCGGACCTGCTCAAGGTGGCGGCCTCGGGGCCGGCGCGGGTGGCGGAGGTGGCGGTACGGGACGGCCAGCGCGTGGCGGCTGGCGACCTCCTGATCCAGCTCGACGACCGGGACTTCCTGCCGGCGCTGCGCCAGGCCGAGGCCCTGGTGGCGGAACTGGAGGCCCAGGTCCAAAGCGAGATGCTGCGCCACGACCATGACCAGCGGGCCCTGGAACAGGAACGCAAGTTGCTTGACCTGGCCCGCAACGGCGTCGCGCGGGCCGAACGCCTTAAGACCCAACGCGCCGGTTCCGACGCGGACCTGGACGCGGCGGAGCAGGCGGTGGCCCAGCAGACCCTGGCGGTGACCCAGCGCGAGCGGGATATCGCCGATCACCCGGCGCGGCGGGCAGCCCTGGCGGCGCGCCTGGCCAGCGCCCGGGCCAAGGTCGAGGAGACCGCCCTGGGGCTGGCCCGGTCCCGGGTTCTGGCCCCCTTCGAGGGCCTGGTGGCGGGGGTGGAGGTTAGCGTGGGCGATCAGGTCAAGGAAGACGCCCTGCTACTGCGCCTCTATGCCGTCGCCGATCTGGAGGTGCGTGCCCGCATTCCGGCACCCTATCAGGCCGAGATCGCCGCCGCCCTGGCGGCAGGGGTGACCCTGGAGGCCACCGCCG
>JBFZDM010000255.1:0-4246 GCA_041307365.1 Chromatiaceae bacterium
GAGGCGGAACTGGAGCGGATCCGCACCCAACTCATCGCCGCCAAGGTCTATGAGAGGGACTCGGTCCACGCCCAGGCGCGGCAGATCGGCAGCCTGGAGACGGTTGGGCTCGGCTGGCGACTGATGGACGAATATGTCGACCACCTGAGCCGGGTCACCCCCGAACAGGTCCAGGCCGTGGCGCGCAAGTATCTGATCCCCGATAATCTCACCGTCGCCGTGCTCGATCCCCAGCCCATTGAGGGCAGGGGTCCTGCCCCGGCCAGCCCTGGAGGACACGCCCGTGCCCATCAATAGCCACCTCATGGCCTTGCTGTCCGGCCTGCTGCTCCTGTTGTTGGGCCTTGCCGTCCAGGCCACGCCCAGGATCGAGACGTGGGAGACCAGCAAGGGCGCCCGGGTCCTCTTCGTGGCCGCCCCCGATCTGCCCATGCTGGATGCGCGCATCGTCTTTCAGGCCGGTAGCGCCCGGGACAATGGCCAGTCTGGCCTGGCGTCCCTGACCGCCGACCTGCTTGACCAGGGCGCGGGGGAATGGGACGCGGATGCCATCGCCGAGCGCCTGGAGGCCGTTGGAGCCGAGCTTGGCATCGAGGCTCAGCGCGACATGGCATCGGTCTCCCTGCGCACCCTGACCCGTCAAGCCGCCATGGACCCGGCCCTCGAAACCCTGGCCGCCGTGATCGCCAGGCCCAGGTTCGCGGCATCCGAGTTCGAGCGGGTACGCGCCAATGTCCTGATCGGCCTCAATCGCGATGAACAGGATCCGGGCACCCTCGGCAAGAAGGCCATATACCGGCTCATTTTCGGCGATCACCCCTACGCCGCCGACCCCGCTGGCACCCCCGAGTCCGTGGCCGCCCTGAGTCGCGACGACCTGGCGCGCTTCCATGCCCGTCACTACGTCGCCCGTAACGCCGTGATCGCCCTGGTTGGGGCCTTGACGCGTGTGGAAGCGGAAGCCATTGCCGAGTATCTGACTTCTGGCCTGGCGAAGGGCGAGAGCGCCCCCGCCCTGCCCCCGGTCCAGGACTCGCCAAGCGGCGCCCTGGAGCGTATCTCCTTTCCTTCGACCCAGACCCATATCTACGCCGGCCAGCCCGGCATGACGCGGACGGATCCGGATTATTTCCCCCTTTATGTCGGCAACCACATCCTTGGCGGCAGTGGCCTGGTCTCCCTGCTCATGGAGGAGGTGCGCGAGAAGCGCGGCCTATCTTATAGCGTTTACAGCTACTTCCTGCCCATGGCGGAGCGGGGTCCCTTCCTCGCCGGGCTATCCACCAAGAATGACCAGGGTCAGCAGGCGCGAGAGGTTCTAATGGACACCATAGAGCGCTTCCGGGCCCAGGGGCCTACTCAGGAGGAACTGGCCGCCGCCATCAAGAACATTACGGGTGGCTTCCCCCTGCGTATCGCCGGTAACGGCAAGATCGCACAGTACCTGGCCATGATCGGCTTCTACAACCTGCCGGTGGACTACCTGGATCGCTTCAACGAGCGGGTTGAGGCAGTGACCGCCACAGCTATCCGCGACGCCTTCCAGCGCCGCATCGATCCCGCTCGCTTCACCATCGTCATCGTCGGACCGGACGGGACCGCCCTGGCAGGCCGGGAGCCCTGACCCTGGCTTGCGCTTCGTCATGGCGAAGGATCAGGTCGATGGATAATTCTTTCGAGCCTGAACAATCGCTAACCCAGTCATTTCTCCCGTCGTCGCTGCGCAAGGGGGCAATCTATACCTTTCCAGGCCATGCGCAGGCCCCCTTCGGGTGACGCCCTCACGCCAAGGCGCGGGGGGGCGGCTGCGCATCATAGGCGGGGAATTTCGGGGGCGGCGCTTGCCGGTGCCGGAACAGCCGGGGTTGAGGCCCACTGGGGATCGGGTGCGAGAGACCCTTTTCAACTGGTTGGCGCCCCTGATCACAGGGGCTCGCTGCCTGGATCTTTTCGCCGGCAGTGGCGCCCTGGGGTTCGAGGCCGCCTCCCGGGGTGCAGGGCGGGTAGTCATGGTGGAAAGGGCGGCGGCCGTGGTCAAGGTGCTGCGCGATAATGCCCGCCTGCTGGGCGCGGGTCGGGTCGAAGTCATTGAGGCCGATGCCCTGCGCTGGCTGGCGGGGGCGGCGGAGCCCTTCGACATCCTCTTCCTGGATCCGCCCTTCACCGAGGATCTACTCGGCCCGACTTGCACTGCCCTGGCCCGAGGTGGCTGGCTGGCGGCTGGGGCGCGAGTCTATCTGGAGTCGTCGGCGAAGACCGGTTTTACGGACCTTCCGAAAGGTTGGATCCTGGTTCGCGACAAACGGGCGGGCCAGGTGCGTTATGGGCTGGCCGAGACGGGCTGAACGGCCTCTGCTATGCTGGAGGTTCGCTAAACCGCAAAAGGGGACAAACTGTGCGCAGGGTGGCTTATCCAGGGACCTTCGATCCCATCACCATGGGCCACATCGACCTGATCGAACGGGCGGCGCGACTCTTCGATCAGGTGGTGGTTGCGGTGGCGGAAGACACCCACAAGACGCCCCTGTTCGACACCGACCGGCGGGTGACCTTGGCACGGGACTCGGTGGCCCACTTGAGTAACGTCCTGGTCACCCCCTTCAGCGGCCTGCTGGTATCCTTCGCCGAGGCCGCCGGCATCGGCGTCATCCTGCGCGGACTAAGGGCAGTGACCGATTTTGAATTAGAGTTCCAGTTGGCGAGCATGAACCGTCGCATGTCGCCCCAGGTCGAGACCCTCTTCCTGACGCCAGCGGAGCAATATGCCTTCATTTCCTCGTCGCTGGTGCGTGAGGTCTCGCGGCTTGGGGGCGACGTCTCGGCCTTTGTTACACCCCAGGTGCTGGCTGCATTGCGCGAACATTTTGAGTAAGATGCGCGGCCATTGAATACTGGATGGGGGTATCCTTACGCGTTGGCAACCCGCCCAGACCTGATCGACACAAGCCGAAGGAGTCCTTACATGGCGCTTTATATCACCGACGAATGCATCAACTGCGACGTTTGCGAACCCGAGTGTCCGAACGGCGCCATCAGCCAGGGCGACGAGATCTATGAGATAGATCCCGACCTCTGTACCGAGTGCGTGGGCCACTTCGAGACCTCTCAGTGCGTCGAGGTCTGCCCGGTGGACTGCATCCTCAAGGATCCAAACCATGAGGAGACGGAGGATCAACTGATGGCAAAGTACAAGCAGATCACCGGTGATGCCTGAACCGAGACCGAGCCCCCGCGCCCTGGATACGGCGGGATGCCAGGAGGGCAGATCCCGACAGATCCACTGGGGTTGGCTTGCGGTCCCATCCATTGCCCTCACATCCTTGACGGTGGCCCGATTGTCCTAACCACCGCCTGTGGTTTTGGAGGCCGGGTTGCAACCGCGGGAGAGGGATGTCATTGTCTCACCCGACAACCAAGTCTTCACGAAGCCTGGCTCCATTGAGGAACCCCATGAAATCTATCTTTGCCGTCGCCGCCACCCTGCTGGCGTTTTACCTTTTTGCCCTGCCGGTTGCCGAGGCTAAACGTCTTGGCGGCGGGTCCAGCCTGGGCAAGCAGTACAGCATGCCCCGCACATCACCAACTCAGCAGGCCAAGCCCGCCGGTCCCGCCACGTCTCAGGCAGCCGCGGCGGCGGCGCCCCGAGCCAGCGGCGCCAGCCGCTGGCTCGGCCCCCTGGCGGGACTCGCCGCCGGCGGCCTGCTCGCCTCCCTCTTTTTCGGCGACGCCTTCGAGGGACTTCAGGTGATGGACTTTTTGCTCATCGCCGGGCTTGTCATAGGAGGCTTCATGCTTTTCCGCCTGATGCGGCGAGGGGCCAGTCCAGCACCCGCGGTGGCGGGTGCTGGACTGGGAACTGGCCCTGGAGGCTTCCCGAGCGGAGCCAGGCCGGCAGCATCCCGGCCGCCATCATCCGCCAGCGATCCGTATCCCCTCAGTCAGACTGGCGCAGAGCGGGCCCCTAGCTGGTTCAACGGACCCGCCTTCATCGAGGGGGCCAGGAATCACTTCATCCGCATGCAAGCGGCGTGGGACAGGGCAGACTTCCGCGATATACGCGAATACACCACCCCGCAACTCTACGCCGATCTTCAGCGTGAGCGTGAACGCCTGGGCAGTGGGCCCCAGTATACCGAGGTAGTGACACTGGACGTCCAACTAGCCAGCATGCGCCGAGACGGCGACCTGGCGGTGGCCAGCCTGGAATTCTCCGGACTGATCCGCGAGGAAGAGACCGGGACGGCGA
>JBFZDM010000363.1:0-7813 GCA_041307365.1 Chromatiaceae bacterium
GCAGAGCCTCTTCGAGCTCCGGCGACTCGGTGCCCGGATTCAGGATCACTCGTGCTGGCGCCAGGGCAATGATGTCCTCGATCAAACCCCGGCTGCGCTCCGGGCCGACATAGAGAGTCAAGGTATGAACCGGCTCCTCGATGGCCGCCAGGCTCGGCATTACCGGAATTCCATCGATGCGCTCGATCATGGGATGCACCGGCAATACCCGGTAGCCCATATCGGCCAAGAGCCGCAGCGCCTGATAGGCATAGCGGTCCGGCTTGGGGCTCGCGCCCAGGACCGCGACGCAATGTTCGGAAGGGTTACGAGGTAGCCGCATGCTACACCCCTGGTTCTGTCCTCGGTGACCGCATGGTAGCGAAGCAAGGGTTCCGGGTCCATCCTGGGTTTCGGGGAGCTGCCCTTGGGGAGGCGCTTGGCGCCACAAACGAGGAAAGCGATACGCATTGCCCACGACTATTCCAGGATCAAGCCGCCAAGGTCTGGGATACCCTCCCGACAGCCCTCCCAAACCCGCTGAATCTTCTGAAGAGAGGGGCTGGGGCTAGCCCCCCATACACCCGAGGCCCTACGCGAGACCCACACGCGAGACTTGACGGCCTGGAGCCCCAATCCGCATAATGCCCGCCTTCAACAAGCGCCCGTAGCTCAGTTGGATAGAGTACCTGGCTACGAACCAGGGGGTCGGGAGTTCGAATCTCTCCGGGCGCGCCATAAAATCAAGGGCTTAGGTGGACGACACCTAGGCCCTTTCTCTTTGCGCAACCATTGCGTAACCAACCGAAGCAAACTTCCGACCTTTTCCGATACCAGGCGGCGCGACCCGTGGTCTCCAAATGGGCGTTAGCAGATTAGGGTTGCCAATGAATCGGCAAGCCTGGGTGGCCACCGCCTTGTGGAGAAGGTCGATTTGGGTGGCTTGCAGTAACGCCGCCGGCTTACTGACAGGGCGCGAAGAAGTCGTTGCCCATGGCCTCGCGACACTGTTTCCCGCTCTCCGTGATGAGACTGGGGTCGGCGCCGCCGAGCCAGTCTTCACGCTCCATCCGGCGAAGCTGTCGCGCGGCATCGCATGCCGGCTCGCGCCAGCACTCGGCTGCCGTGCCGCAGACCTTCATGACCAATTGCTCGCAGGGGGATACCCCCGAGATGCGTTCGGCGCCAGGCTGCTCGGTCGCCTTCGGCGCGCCAGCATCCTTGGGAGCAGCGGCCTCCTCCGACTCGCTCTCCAGGCGGGGCGGTGACAGCATCTCCGTTGTCGGTACCACACGTCCCTCCTGGATCCGGATCACGGAGCCATCCTCCAAGCGATGCACGCCGTCCCAAAGCTGGGTCTGGCGCCCATCCTGAATGAGGATGGGGCGATTGGTTCGGGGGTCTACCTCGACCTGTCCACCGCGCGCTAAGGGCGCGCTCCAGGGCTCGCGGGCGGCGGCGGGACCGGCTACGAGCAGCAGGGTCGCCAGCATGGCGCCAAGGCTCGTGGTCCAGGCTTGTCTAGAACTATTGCTCAGGGTTTCCACCAGGGACCTCCACACAGGTCATCGGCTTAGATTCTATAAATATGCGCCACCGTCCTCCCCTCACCCTGGTGGAGTCGCGCGGCCCGCCTATACTGGATATTAGAACATTCTAATCTAGCCGGAGCACCGTCCGCTCCGCCCGTTTAACGTTGCGGACTCAATGTAGGCTGGCAGGCAGCCTAACAGGTTAATTATGAAAGCCAAGCGCGTCTATCGGGTTCGTCGGTTCAGCCTCATCTCCCGAATTCTCAACTTTTTTATCGACTCGCCCTTGACGCCCCTCTTCACCGTGGCGGCAATCCTGCTTGGTGTCCTCGCGGTCGTGCTCCTGCCTCGGGAGGAGGAGCCACAGATCGTCGTGCCCATGATCGATGTCTTTGTGCAGATGCCGGGATCAAGCGCGGAGGAGGTGGCGCAACGGGTCACGCGACCACTCGAAAAGCTCGCCCGCGAACTGCCCGGGGTCGAATATGTTTACTCCATCTCCAGCCCAGGTCAATCCATCACCATCGTGCGTTTTCTTGTGGGCTGGGACGAAGAGAAGGCGATTGTTCAACTTTACCAGAAGCTTTACGCGAATCTCGATCGGATCCCGCCCGGTGCCTCTCAACCCCTGCTCAAGCCCAGGCGGATCGACGACGTCCCTATCCTCGCCTTGACCTTTCACGGGGGCGGATTCGACTATCATGCCCTGCGATGGATCGCGGCCCTTGTGGATGACTCAGTCAAGGAAATCGCCGAGGTCTCGGAGACGACACTGATCGGTGGTTTACGCCGCCAGGTCCGCGTTGAGCTGGATTCCGGGCGCCTCACCGCCTATTCACTTGATCCCACCCAGGTCCTCGACAGTTTACGCCAGGCCAATCGACAGCATCGTACCGGCAGTTTTCCCTCCGGCGAACAGGAAGTCCTGACCGAATTCGGCGGCTTCCTGCTCAACGCCGCCGAGGTGGGTTCGGTCGTCGTCAGCATGCACCGAGGTCAGATGGTCTATCTGCGCGACATCGCAAGCGTCTTCGACGAGGCCGAGGAAGTTGAGGACTATGTGTTGTACGGCCGTCCCGGGGTGACGGGAGACGCGGAGTCGCCGCCGATCGAGGAGCCCGCCGTGACCTTGGCGATCGCCAAGCGCACCGGAACCAATGCGGTGCAGGTGGTCGCCGAGGTGATGCGCAAGGTCGAGACGCTCCGTGGTGGGGTCATCCCGAATGGAGTCGAGGTCACGGTCACCCGCGACTACGGTCGGACGGCCAGGGATAAGTCAAACGAACTGCTCTTCCACATGGGCATCGCGGTGGTTGGCGTCAGTTTACTCATCGCGATTGTCCTGGGCTGGCGCGAGGCGGGTGTGGTCGCGATCGCCATCCCGGTCACCTTGGCCCTGACCCTGATGACCTTCTATCTGCTCGATTTCACCCTCAATCGGGTGACCCTGTTCGCGCTCATCTTCTCGATTGGCATCCTAGTGGACGACCCGATCGTGGACGTCGAGAACGTGGTCCGCCATTTCCGTTTGCCCGAGAACCTTGGCCGGCCGCTCAAGGAGCTGACGGTGGAGGCCGTCAACGAGGTCCGCAGCCCCTTGATCCTGGCAACCCTGACAGTCATCGGCGCCGTGCTGCCGATGGCCTTCGTCCAGGGCCTCATGGGGCCCTACATGCGGCCCATCCCGGTCGGGGCGACGGCGGCCATGCTCTTCTCCATGGCCGTCGCCTTCGTAGTGACACCCTGGGCGGCCAATCGGATGCTCGGATGGCACGCCCGACAAGGGAGCCAGATCTTGACCCGGGAGGACCTGATGACGCGCGTCTATCGTCGGGTCATGGGGCCCATGATTAGCCGGCCGCTACTGGGTATCGTCTTTTTGATCACGATCAGCTTGCTCCTCCTGGTCTCGATCAGTCTGGTCGCCACGGGCGCCGTCAAGGTCAAGATGCTGCCCTACGACAACAAAAGCGAACTCCAGATCATCGTTGACATGGACGAAGGGACGTCGCTGGAGCACACGACCCACGTGACCCGCTTGATCGCCGCGCGCCTGAGCCAGGAGCCGGAGGTGCTGAACTACCAGATCTATGCGGGGACCGCCGCCCCCTACAACTTCAACGGCCTGGTGCGTCACTATTACCTGCGCCAAGGACCCAATGTCGCCGATATCCAGGTCAATCTGGTTCCCCGGGAGGAGCGGCAGTTGCAGAGCCATGCGATCGCCAAGCGCTTCCGGGAGCGGATCCAGGATATCGCGAGCGAGTGGGGCGCGCGGATCAAGGTCGCCGAGGTGCCGCCCGGTCCACCCGTCCTCCAGACCCTGGTCGCGGAGATCTATGGTCCGGACTATCAGGAACAGATCCGGATCGCCCGGGATATCCGCGACTTGTTCGACACAACACCGGGCGTCGTGGACGTCGATTGGTACGTCGAGGCGGATCAACCCTTGCTGCTGTTCCGCTTCGATCAGGTGAAGGCGGCTCAGCTCGGCATCAGCGCGGATCAGGTCGCGGAAACGATCCGCATCGCTCAGGCCGGGGCCGATGTCGGCTTGCTGCACGATGGTGGGGAGCCCGAGGATGTCCTGATTCGGCTACGCCTGCCAATCAGTCAGCGCGCCCAGCCAACCAAGCTGCTGCCCATCCCGGTCTGCGCGGCTGGTCACTGTGTTCCATTGGGCGAGGTGGTCCGTATCGAGCAGGGGGTCGGAGAAAAGAGCATCCACCGCAAGAATCAGCTCCCCGTGGTCTATGTGACCGGAGACGTGGCCGGCGCGGAGGAGAGTCCCATCTACGTGATCCTCGCACTCAATGAGAAGATCCGCGCCTATGTACCCGAGGGACATGAGACCCCCCTGGATGTCCTGAACATTCGTCAGCCCTTCTCGACGCTCAAGCCATCCATGAAGTGGGACGGGGAATGGCATATCAGCTATGAGGTGTTTCGCGATCTGGGTATCGCCTTCGCGGTCGTTCTGGTGCTGATCTATACCCTCGTGGTGGGCTGGTTCCGCTCCTTCCGGACCCCCCTCATCATCATGGCGGCGATCCCCTTCTCAATGGTCGGCATTCTACCGGCGCATTGGGCTATGGGGGCCTTCTTCAGCGCGACCTCGATGATCGGCTTCATCGCCGGCGCTGGCATCGTCGTGCGCAACTCGATCATCCTGGTCGATTTCATCAAGCTACGGGTGAACCAGGGGATGCCCCTGGCGGAGGCGGTTGTGGATGCCGGTGCGATCCGGTTTCGGCCCATGCTGCTGACCGCCCTGGCGGTGGTCGTGGGCGGGAGCGTGATCCTCTTCGATCCCATCTTCCAGGGGCTGGCGATCTCGCTCATGGCGGGTGAGATCGCCTCCCTGCTGCTGTCGCGGATGGCCGTTCCGGTGATCTACTACCTGACCATGCGGCAACAGCCCGTGACCTGACAGGCGCCCGAGAATACCACATCTAAGATGTGGGCAGGCGTCGCTCCCCATGGCGCGCCGCCACCGGCTTCATCTGCCCGGCCCTTACCAGGGTCGGAGCACGCCGTGATCCGCGGCAAAGCACAAGGCGCTCGGACTCACCGGTCTCATTCGACCACCAGGACCTTGGCGCCCCGCACAGGCCCGCGCTTGAGTTCCACCAGGGCACGGTTGGCCTCGGCCAGGGGATAGGTCTCCACTGCGGGCCTGATTGGAATTTCCGCGGCGATGGGGAGAAATTCGGCAATGTCGCGGTGGGTGACGTTGGCCACCGACTTGATCTCTTTCTCGAGCCAGAGGTGTTCGGGATAACTGAGCCGGAGCAACTGGTCCTTGTCCCCCTCCTCCTTGCGGATGGCGTTGATCACAAGACGGCCGCCGGGCCTGAGATTGGCCAGGGCCGCCACTACCGGCTTCCAGGCTGGCGTGGTGTCGATAATGGCGTGCAAGGGCATGGGGGGACGATCCGCCGTGTCGCCGGCCCAGACCGCCCCCAGCGCCAGGGCGAAGGCGCGGGCCTGGGGATCGCGGGCGAACACGAACACCTCGGACCGCGGATAGAGATGGCGGGCGAGCTGCAGGACGAGGTGGGCCGAGCCCCCAAAGCCGGTCAGACCCAGGGTCTGACCGTCCTCGATCCCGGCGAGCCGCAACGAGCGGTAGCCGACCCCGCCGGCACACAACAAGGGAGCCGCCTCCACGTCGGAAAAGAGGTCCGGGATCGGGTAGGCGTAGGTCTCCGGCACAGTCATGTACTCGGCATAACCGCCGTTGACGTCGCGGCCCGTGGCCCGGAAGCATGGGCTCAGATTCTCGTCGGTCGATCCGGACGAGGAGTGGATCCAGCCCACCCCGACACGGGCGCCAAGGTTAAAGCGGGTCGCCCCCTCCCCTCGCGCGTCCACCCGCCCGATCACCTCATGACCCGGCACCACGGGCAGTCGCGGCGGAGCCGCGCGCCCCTCGATCTCGTCCAGCTCCGTGTGACAGACCCCGCAAGCCGCAACCCTGATCCTGATTTCCCCCGGGCGGGCCTTGGGGATCGGCAGCTCCACCGCCGCCAAGGGTGACTCATCCTCCGCTAGCGACAGGATTCGGTTGATAACCATCGCCTTCATGTTTCACCTCCATCCGCCCGGGTCGCGGACCGATTATCCCACCCTGCCTTGTCCTGAGGGTATTCTGGCTGCTGGGTGACAAGTATAGTTCTACCAGCCTGCTGGATCCGCGCCGTGCCACAATCCGGCAAGGGGGATGACTATGGGGACTTCAACGGTGAGGTCATCGCCATTGGGAGAGATCGGATACTCCTCTCCGGTTCGCATGCCTGCCCGCGGGCGGAAGGAAAGTACCGGCGATTGGCCTTCATCCTGTCAACCCAAAGTAGAAATGTCCCCTTCTGTCGCTGGTACCTCAACGGCCGGGAATTGCACCCGCCGCCGGGATTACCGGCCCCGGCCTAGCCGGGATTTCGTCGCCGCGGTCGCCAGGACGCGGGCTGGAAACGGCCTGCGACGGACTCGTACTGCTCTTTTTAGGTTGAAGGCAAACACTTGGAACCTGGCGGCGACCGGACCTGAGGCTGGGGCCTGGAGTGCCGTCAGCGCGTTGAGAGCCCCTCGCACTGGGCAGACCCCTGGCGTCTGTGATGGCAAGGTCATTACGCTGCTGTTATGATCGGCTCAAACAGGGGAACACAGCCATGCCGACGATCCATGCACCAACCGCCAAGCGCCAGACCCTAAATCTCCGCATCAAGGCCGAGGAGCGCGACCTGATCGACCGTGCGGCGCGCGCCATCGGCAAAAACCGCACCGAGTTCATCCTAGACGTCACCCGGCGGGCAGCCGAGGAGGCCCTGCTCGACCAAGCCCTGCTGCGCGTCGGTCCCGAGGCCTTCGCCTCCTTCCAGGCTCGGCTCAATGCACCGCCCGAGCCCAACGAGCGACTGCGCAAGACCATGCAGGCCGTGCCGCCTTGGGACAAGGCGTGACGGTTAGCCAACCGGAGCCGCTGACTGATCGGCACGACTGCGCCGGGTTCACTTGCGGCCGGGAGGTACTCGACACCTGGCTCAGGCAGCGGGCCCTACGCAATCAGGCGAGCGGCGCCTCGCGGACCTTTGTTGCTTGTGATGCGCGGCGGGTGGTTGCCTACTACGCCTTGGCATCGAGCGCCGTCGCCTCGGACCTCGCCACCGGCCGTCTGCGGCGGAACATGCCCGATCCCATCCCTGTAATTGTGCTCGCCCGACTCGCTGTCGACCAGTCCTACCAGGGATTGGGCCTCGGCCGAGCCCTGATGCAGGACGCCGGCCGGCGGGTACTGAACGCCGCAGACGCCATCGGCATTCGCGGCTTGCTCGTGCATGCCCTGGATGAACCCGCCAAGGAGTTCTATGCGCGCATCGGTTTCGACTCCTCACCGCTGGATCCAATGACCCTGATGATCACCCTGGCCGACCTTCGGGCAATCTGAGGCATTGTGTCGGTTCGCCCGTATGGACCGAACGGCTACTGTGTCCGGCCCAGGAGGAGCCTCGGCCAGCCGACAACTGAGGGGCGCTCAGGGGGCGGTCAGCGACCCCTTGCAGTCGAGCCAGACGCCTCTCGCGACTGACCGCTTCCAGGCGCGTCGGGTGACTCCTGCCGACCCAGCGCGGTCACCCGCGCTCGCCACGCGACCGTCCCCTGTGGTGAGGTGAGCAGACGCTAGCATCCGGTTCGTCTTCCCTTGCCGGCAGAAGGAATCACTCGACTATGCCAATCCCTCACCGACATGGCAGCGCCGCCCGCGCCCCATCCCAAAGGCTCGCAGCACTATGTGTCGGCGC
>JBFZDM010000382.1:0-4848 GCA_041307365.1 Chromatiaceae bacterium
ATCCCCTCCATGAGGCGCTGGTCGGTCGCTACCATGTTGGCGAGGAGTTGCAGGATCCTGAGCAATTCCTGAAAGTGGATCTGGTGTTCTGTTCCGGCGAGGCCCTTCCCAGGTGTTGGACCGACGTCCACTATCGTGACGACGAGGCCTTTCATCACTACCGATTGGCGCCCTGACCCCCGCCCCGGGTGATGGATGACGCGTGTCGCTCATCGCCCAGCGGCGAGGGTAATCCGCATTTGACGGCCATGCGGCCTGTCCCTAAAATGCGCCCTTCATTTCGGCCGCATAGCTCAGTGGGAGAGCACTGTCTTCACACGGCAGGGGTCGCTGGTTCGAACACAGCTGCGCCCACCATAATCCCTACAACAATTATTTAGTTACAACACTGCTAATCGGGTCCGAAGGGCCCGATTCCGCGTATGTGAAGTAATGGATCCGGCGGCGCGCCGATCCAAGGCTTCGATGTCGCTTGCCAGGTTAGAGTGGCGCAACTGGGCCTAAACCCGAGCCGTCACCCTCCATCACTGTGGCGCAGAATCAGGGTCACGCGTTCGATAACCATCCTCGCCATCGGGTTCGTCTGGCAGGCCGGCCGCAGGCCCGCGCCGGCGCGACAGGCCTCGTCGAGCAGTCACGGCTAAAAAATAACTGGTACATCCGTAGGTTAGCGCAGCGTAACCCGGCTTCGGGCCCTTGTGCCACTTGTTTCTGCACCCTTCCTAAGCGTGCTCGGCCCGACCGGACATCACTGTCTTGGCCTGCAGGCAGGCCGTGCGCCAGGCCACACGGCACCGGGGCGAACCCCGATGCCTGTGGGCTCTTACTTTGCCGGTGGGACCAAATCAGGGCTTGTGGAGATATTTCTGGATTTCGGCTATCAGCACCGGGGCCTTGAGTTCCTCGGGCAGGTCGCTGAACTTCTTGACCAAGGATGGCCAGAGCAGATTGTAATAGAGTTCACCGCGTACCGCCGCGACGTCCTTGGCGGGGATTTCGTAGGTGAGGACGCGGGTTTCATGGGGCTTGAGACGGGTATCGGTCCCTGTCTTAGTGGCCTCGGGCGGGGGTACGGGCTTGCCTTCGTCATTGGCCAGGGTGAGAGCGAAATAGCCCTGGGGGTCGCCCTGGCTGGGATGCCCGTCGGCGTTTCGCCATAACACCTTGCCTTGGGGGTCGTAGGCGGTGAGCTTGAGGAACATGTTGCGGAAGGGCGCGCCCGTGGGCAGTTTATGGGGTTGCTGATTGGTCATGCTTACCTTGGCGAGTAGTTTCTCACCCTTGGGCTCGACCTCGATCTCTAAGAGGACGGATCGCCTCAGCATGGCCTTGTCGTGGCCGCCGCCCATGCCGTGATCAGCCATGCCATTGGCGATGGGCATGTGGCAGGAAATGCAGTTAACCTGGGTGCCGGAATCGGCATACTCCTCGCCGGTGGCGCACAGGGGTACGCCGTGGGGGTTGTTGCGGACCTCGTGGCACCCCATGCAGACGTCATTGGAGCGCCTGAGCTTGGCGTTTGGCTCCAGGGGCAAGGTCACGTTGACCTCGCCAACATGTGGATTGGGCTTTGGCGCACCGTTACCAAGGGTGGCGTAGGGGGTTTCTCCCGCCGCGAAGCTCTGGAGGCTCAGTTCCCGGCCGCTAGTCCCCTGCAGCTTGTCGGCGAGAACATAGGCATTGATACCGTAGCGAAGCTTGCCATCCTCGCCCATGACCCCCTTGAAACTGGCCAGGGTGTGGCAGGCCACGCAGTTGACGCCCTCGGAATAGGCCGGCTTGGCGTCGAGCTTGGTGGTCTTATCGCGCGCGGCATTGGGGGCATGGCAACCCAGGCAGAGGGGGAACTTGCCGGAAGCCTTGTGGATCTGGCCTTCCTCCGTGGGTGAGCCCACCTCTGAGGTATAGAAGGCGGCGTGGATGGGATCCTTGAGGGCAGTGGATTGGGCGTGCATGGAGCCGCTCCACTGGTTATAGATTTCCAAATGGCAGGCCTTGCAGACCTCCGATGGAACATGATGGATTGGCTCGTTGGCCAGGGCGCCGGTGCCGGCACCAAGTAAGAGCAGGAGGGTGCCGAGGGCGGCGGGCCCGGGCAGATATTTGGTGGCGGTCATGGACTCTTTTCTCCTCTTTCCTCACGGGTGGAGGCACAGCGCCCCCACTAATCAAAGCTAGCCATGACCAGCCAGCAGAGTCAACCCTTCAGTTCAGTAAGCTACTGATGATAAATATATTATAAAAATAGCAATTACTTATTATTTTCCTCCCTTGGACACCTCCACCGGGGGTACGCCCGTAGCCGTTCCTGGGTACAGGGAGCCATCACGGCGGCGGTGACCCCCTCCTGGTCCAGCGTCCGACGCCCGACCAGTCGTCTCCAGGGCACCCGGAAGGCGATCAGGATCGCTAGCACCGCCGCATAGATCAAGGGCTCCAGGGTGTCGGCCTTCACCAGCCAGAGGAAATGCAGCACGGCCAGTATGGCGATGGCATAGACGGCGCGATGCAGGGTCAGCCAGTGGTGGCCAAGGCGCTTGATCCAGCCCCGGGTGGAGGTGACCGCCAGGGGGACAAGCAGCAGCAGGGCGCCAAAACCCACCACGATATAGGGCCGCTTGGTCAGGTCGGTCGAGATGTCCTCCCAGACCAGGGCGCGGTCCAGGACCAGATAGGCCGCGAAATGGAGCACGGCATAGAAAAAGGCGAAGAGACCGAGCAGGCGTCGGTACCCTCCCAGCCAGGGCTGACCGCTGAGGCGCTGCAAGGGCGTTACCGCCAGGGTGACCAGCAGGAGCCGCAGGGCCCAACTCCCGGTGGAATGGACGACCGTCTCCACCGGATTGGCGCCCAGTCCCTCGCTCAGGGCGCGCCAGACCAATAGGCCAAATGGCGCCAGACAGAGCAGGAAGATGACGGGCTTGCCAAAACGTATGGCCGTAGCCGACCTGATGGTGCCCATGGACGTCGACTTTGGGCTGGGCCTAGGCACGGACATGGCGTCAGAAGAAGCGCTTCAGATCCATGCCCTCATACAAGCTCGCCACCTGATCGGCATAGCCATTGAAGGGTAAGGTTTTCTGCTTGGGGGCGAAGAGCCCGGCGCCGATGAGCCGATGGCTCTTCTGGCTCCAGCGCGGGTGGCTCACCGCCGGGTTGACGTTGGCATAAAAGCCGTACTCCTCCGGCTGCATCCGATTCCAGGTGGCCGGTGGCTGGGACTCGACAAAGCGGATGCGCACGATGGACTTGATGCTCTTGAAGCCGTACTTCCAGGGCACGACCAGGCGCAAGGGCGCGCCGTTCTGGCCCGGCAGGACCTCCCCATAGAGGCCAGTGGCCAGGATCGTCAGGGGGTGCATGGCCTCGTCCATGCGCAGGCCCTCCCGATAGGGCCATTCGAGCACCGCGCGCCTTTGCCCAGGGAATTGCTTGGGGTCCTGGAGGGTCTCGAAGGCGACGAACTTGGCCTGGGAGGTCGGCTGGAAGCGCTTGAGCAGATCCCCGAGGGGAAAGCCCACCCAGGGGATCACCATGGCCCAGGCCTCCACGCACCGCAGGCGATAGATGCGCTCCTCCTGGGGGAAGCCGGTCAGGATATCCTCGATCCCGATTTCCCCAGGGGCCGCGCAGGCCCCGTCCACCCGCACCGTCCAGGGCCGGGTCTGAAGAAGGTTGGCATGGCGTGCCGGATCATCCTTCTCCGGACCCATTTCATAGAAGTTGTTGTAACCGGTCGCATCTTCGAAGCTAGTGGGTTTTTCGCCCGTGCTCATGGGGCTGGGGGCGAGCCCCGGCATCTTCTCACCCGCCCGTGCCGGACTGGCCACCGGCGCTGCCCCCAATACGCCGAAGGCGGCGAGGCCCAGGCCCGCGGCGGCCCCGGCCATCAGTTCCCGACGCCGCAGCCAGTGCTCTCGGGGGGTGATCTCGGAGGGGGGAATGGGATTGGGTCGTTTTACCAACATGGATCGGTCCTCGACAAGTCATGGGGCATTACATTGGGCTGATTGCGACCTCATAAAGGGGCCCCGATCACCAGGTATTCACCGGGTGGCCATAGCCGCCAGATCGTGGGCTGGGAGGTCTACGATCGCGAATCCACTGACCATGCCGCCAGCGTCTTCCACAAGGACCATCTGCGCGCGGGCTTAGGACCCGATACCTCTTGGTCCCGCATGCGGATAACGGCTCACCCATGAAGGGCGGCACCATGTCCGCCACCCGGCAACGGCTGGGCGTCGTGCCCTCCTTCAGCCGCCCGGCGGTGAGCAACGATAACCCCCCTATTGGGAGTCCCTGTTCAGTACCCTCATGGGCCACCCCGGCTTTCCCGACCAGCGCAACTGGCAGCCCGAGATCACGGTTCTCCTCATCCCCGTAAAACCGCGCAAAGGGGGGCATAACCGACATGAAAACGACATGATCAATGCGACAACGGCCTTGATACCGACCGCACCCGGCTTGCGATCCGCGAGGCACGCTGGCGTACGCCTGCTGAACGCCAATCCCTGGTGAGTCTAGCCGGCGGCGGGCGCCTTGACGTTGGGATCAGCCCCGACCTACCATCACGGCGACCCGACCCTATCGGTACCATGGAGATGCGACTATGACTTGGAGCACCCCGGCCCGTGGCCTGATCGTGGCCGCGGCCTTGATGGTTGTTGTGGCTGGCATGCAGGGGGCCGCGCCCCTGCTCGGCCCCATCCTGCTCGCGGCCTTCATCGCCGTGGTGGCCACCCCGCCGCTGCGCCTCATGCGCCGGTACGGAGCGCCCAAGTGGGTCGCCGTGCTGATCATCGGGTTCCTGTTGTTTGACTTCGGCAGCCTCTTTGCGCTGGCGACCAC
>JBFZDM010000422.1:0-4662 GCA_041307365.1 Chromatiaceae bacterium
ACGCTCGCCAGCTCCTTGCTGTCGTGACGAATGCGCAGGACGAAGGATTCCTTGACCACGATGGACTGAGAATAGCCACCGTATGTATTTTCCCCGCCAAAAGCGGGGCCGTTGTAGGTACCAGTAAAGCCATTCTCGCAATACTGCTCCTCGCCCTCATAGCACGAGGAACAATGTCCGCAACTATCGACTAGACAGCCCACACCGGCCAAGTCGCCAACCTTGAATATATTGACTTGATTGCCGACGGCCACGACTCGACCGACGATTTCGTGGCCCGGCACCGAGGGATAAAGGGTGTTCTTCCACTCATTTCGAACGGTATGGAGGTCGGAATGGCAAACCCCACAATAAAGAATCTCAATCTGCACATCGTCTGGACCCGGTTGCCGACGCTCAATCTCCAGGGGAGCCAGGGGAACGTCGGCGCTTTGCGCGCCAAAGGCTTTAATAGTATTCATATCAGGAAAACGCCATGAAGGTAACTGTCTAATTCTGTTTAGGCCAGGAGGGAATCTTCCAGTCCATTGCCAGAGCCAAGAGCCTTAATCCGGTCGTGGTGCCCGCGCCGGCCAGGAGTGAGAGCCAGGATGCCGCGCCGGCGGCATCCAGACCCACCAGTACCCAGCAACCGAAGAAGGCACAGAGAGCATAAGGCCGGTGATCGTGAAAGACCACTGGGATTTCATTACACAGAACATCGCGCAGCACGCCGCCAAACACCCCCGTCACCACACCCAACAACACCACGACGATAATGGGCATCTCGGCGGCCAGGGCAAATGCCGCGCCCGAGGCGGCAAAGAGTCCCAGTCCTATGGCATCCGTGGCCTGCATGAGACGGTCAGCCCATCGATGACGCATTAAACCGAGCAAGGGTGGCCCTGCCAGGGTAAGTCCCAAGACCAGCCAGACATATTCCTGATGCTGCACCCAGGAGAGAGGGCGGCGATCCAGCAACAGATCCCGCAGGGTCCCGCCGCCGAAGGCACTCACGAAGGCGACCGTGAAGACCCCGACAACATCCATCCGTTTGCGAACGGCCTCGATCAAGCCAGAGACGGCAAAGGCACAGATGGCGGCAATTTCGATGACAGCCAGCACGATTTTAACCTCATCTTATTGGTTAATATGAATTTTTTTAAGGTGTCAAACCACGCTTGCCGCTGTCGTGCAAGTGCAGATGGCCCCAGCAATAGTAACCTGCGTCAGGTCTGCGTCTTTCTTGACCTATCCCCCGGAACAAGCGGGCAGTGTTCGCCAACGCCTTTGCTGGCGGTCAGGCCCTGCTGCGCTGCAGCCGGATCTCGACCGGGGCATCCGTCGTCAAATGAACATTACGTTCCGCGAATGGAATCAATATATTCGCCTCGGTCAGAGCCTCCAGAATAGCGTAACGCAGTTCGCTCATAACCCGCCGTTCATCCATGCCAGGCAACATCTTCAACCAGAAGCGCAGGGTGAAGATCAGGGCACTGTCGCCAAAGTCCTCGAAGAGCACCATGGGGGACCGGGGATGATTGTTGACTTCGGGATGGGCCAGGGCCAGGTCCACCAGAATCTCCGTGACCTTTTTGACATCCGAGCCATAGGCGACGCCAATCCTGAGTTCCCAGCGCATTTCCGGCGTGCTGTAGGTCCAGTTGCTCAGCTTGTCCTCTACCAACATGCTGTTGGGAATCAGCATATCCATCCCCTGGGAGGTGAGGATGGTCGAGACCCGGATGCCGATGGTGGTGATGCGCCCACGGATATTGCCTACCTCAACCAGATCGCCAACCCGGACCGGCCGTTCCGCCAGCAGCATGACCCCGCTGATCAGGTTCTTGAGCAGGGTCTGGGCGCCAAAACCGAAGGCGATCGCCAGGGCACCGCCCATGAAGGCGAAGATCTTCACCGGGATATCGACCACCGCCACGCTGATGAGGACCAGCGTCGCCACGGCTATCAACCGCAGCCAGCGTTGGACCAGGGAGGCGTTGGCCGCCGACAGACCCAGCCGGGCCACCAGCAGGGCGAAGATCAGCCGGATCACCCAGGAAATCAGCAGATAGCCGCCGATGAGGATGAGGACGGCGCCGATGCTCTTGCCGACCGTCACGCTGCGTGTCGCCCGAATCTCCCGGCCCTCGACCATGAGGGTTTCCTCTAGCGGCAGCAACTCGTAGTTCCACACCGCCTTGGCCCAGACCCCGGCCTGAACCCAGGCATTTTGCAGCCACAGCAGCGGGCTACCCGAGCGATACATCCGGTCGATTTCGTTGGCGACGATCCTGACAAAACCCAAGAGTTCCTTGAGTTCCTCGAGTCCCTCCCGGGCGTCACTCGCCTGACTGGTGGCGGCCTCGTAGCGCGCCGTCAGCAACTCGCGCTCCGCCTCGTCGGGATCGTGCAACAGCTCCTTGCGCAGGGCATACGCCTTCTGGCTGTTAGCGTCTATCTCTTGGGTGAGAAACCGCCGGGTCTTCTCAAAGTCTGCCTCGAACTCAGCGAGCGCGCCAGCAAGTTCAATCATCTCAGCGGGATCCGGTTGAGCCTCGCTGTAGAGCTTGGCGCGGACCTCCCAAAGCTGCTTGCGCCCATCGACCAGCGCGATGCTGACCCGGTAGAGTTCGGCTTTGAATTTAATGCGCTCCTGCTCGGTCAGGGCGATCTCCAGTTTTCTAGGGATATCCGCCCCGATGATGGTCGCCGCAGGCGCTCCCGCGGATGATCCCGCCATCTCCGCCCGTAACCCATCCACTTGAAGCCGCGTCTCGGCCAGGTCGGCCCTCACCTGGATTTCAAGCTCGCGCAGATGTTCGGCCTGCTGGTCGTACTCGCGATTGATTTCCGCCAATGCCTCGGCACTCAAGGCAAAGCGGTCCGCAAAGTGGTCAAGCCGCATTTGCAGGCGCTGGGCCTCGATGTCCTTGAGTTCGTACTCCTGCCTCACTGACTTCAGGAGCAAATCCTGAAGATAGATAATCTCGTTGGCTAACTCGGTTTCCAGCCGGGCCAGTTCCACCGCCGACGGCGATCCAGCGCCCGGTGACTTGTCCCCGGCCAGGCTCTTTTCCTCTTCCTGTCGATACTTGACTTGCGCCTTGGTTCCTTGCTTGCGTGCCTCGGCCAGGGCGCTCTGTTGCTCTTCGCTACGACTGGCCAGTTGGGCCAGAGACTCCCGAGCCTGGAAAAGGGCAATCCTGACCGCGTCGCCTTGGGTCAAGGGCCAGGGAGGAGACCCGGCGGGAGGTTGCCACTCGGCCAGGGCCTTACGGGCGGTTACCAGCGCCAGATGCTGGTTTTCCAGCTTACGGATGGCATCCAGTTCCGCCTTGTAAACATTCACGAAGCCCTCGCGGAACCGGACCAGCTTGGCGGTTGAATGGCTCTGCGACTTGACTGCCTCGGGCTCCTGACGGAGTTTCGCCTGCGCGGATTCGAGGTTTGCCATGGCGATAGCCAGCCTTTGCTCCACCTCGACCCGTTTCGCCGTCCAATCCATGCCGCTGACCTCATCGGTCGCCGCTGGTACGGGGACAGGCAGGAAGAACGTCACCACCAAGGCCCAACCGCCCAGGAATACGCGGGTCCAATAGGGGATATTCATGGCCGAAAGGGCATTCATGTCAGCGTCCCTGGATCAGGTTGGGAGGATATGGCAACAAGAACAGGATACATCCCCATCCGCCCCAAGACCCGCTAAGCAATACCGTTGGAATTGCTGTCGGCCTTGATCTTCGGCGCTTGTTGGCATACCTTTTAAGCTAGCCAGGGACAAAATTCGGCTTCATGCCGTGTGGCTGGCGGGCCTCGACCCGCAAGCCCTATATCCCTGGCCCCTTTTTCTTCCCAAAAGCCGCCAGATTGAGCGGCCTTTGTTTTGTGTAGAACACCCCCCGTCGCCCGTTCTCCAGGCTATCCAGATCGTGGATCTCGCCGACCTGCGGCCAGATCAGGTCCAAGAAGCGTTCTTCGCCTCGCTCGTAGAAACGCTGGAGCGCCCAGAGGTAGTAATCGACGGCCTGGAGCCCCGGGCAGTGGGGCGGCGTGCTGGAGACGACATCGTTGGTCGCCGGGTGCGCGAAGCCAAAGCTCTGCGCGAAGGCGGTCGCCGCCTGCTCCAGTGCCTCTCGAAACGCCGCGTTCCGGGACTTGTTGCCCCGCTTCGCGAAGCAGATGCGGACCTCATCCGCCATGTGGTGCAACTTTCCGAACAGCTCCCGCACCAGAATGTCGTACTGCTCGTTCTCCCGATAGCGATAGCCTGCGTCCCGCGCATTCTGCTGCTGCACATAGGTCGCCAGGTTGGTCTTATCCCTGACCACGGCATAGAAGCGCACCTTCGCATTCAGCAACAGCCGGTAGACCTCCCTGCGAACCTCCGGGATGTCGTCTTTGGCGTGGAAGGCGAGCGCCGTCTTCCGATGCCCCGGCTGCATCGAAGGTACGCCCTTGAAATAGGGATCGGCGACCAAGTCTTGACGTAATGCGGTCAACTGCGCGGACAGGACTTCCGGCTCCTCGATCTCCAGCTTGCCCAGTAAGAAGTAGCGAGAACACCCCTCGTCACCGACAATCAGCCGGCCCTTACGATTGAACAACGTCGGGTCGCCGGCCTCGTCCACGAAGTAGTGGATGATCGCTGTAGCGCAAGCCGGCTCAGGGTTCATTTCTGCT
>JBFZDM010000424.1:0-6462 GCA_041307365.1 Chromatiaceae bacterium
CACGGACGGGGCTTTCAATGATGGCAACGAAGGTATAGGGATAGGTGCCTCCTTGCTGACCCGGCGCGACAATGATCCCCATGTCGCCACAGAGCATGGCGGTGGAGCCCGTCTTGTCGTACACGCGGACAGTGTCGGGCATGGAATCCACCCCATCGACGATGCGATCCCGATTGGGTAAGGCCAGTAGAGCGCGCATCTCCGTGGCGACAGGTAGTTTGTCGTGCCAGAGGGCGTGGAGAAAGTGGTTGTAATCCCGCGCGGATGCCAGGTTGCGGTAGGTGCGTCCGCCCGCCGGGATCTGTTCGACAATCCGGGTGTCCCGGAAGACATCGGGATCATGTTGTTTCAAGACCCGCTCCACATCCGCAGGCCCCTTGTTGCCAGCGTTCTGGCTGACCAGGGTCATGATGCGGTTGGTGGAACTGTTGCAACTGGAGCGGATCATGCGCTCCATGGTCTTGCGCACCTCGGGGGTGTAGCGGATCTTTTTCGACTTGCTGGCCTGATAGAACCAGGCTTGGGCGACAAAGGGCTTGATCATGCTCGCCGCCTGGCGAGGCACGTTCTCGTTGATAGAAACCAGCTTCTTACGGCTGGTGAAGTCATAAACGGACCAAGAGACCTTGTCCTTGGTCCCGATCAGTCCTTGGGCACGCAGTTTGCCGATCTGATTGGTGACCCTGGATTGCAGGTCGCCAGGGGCCGCCTCCAGTGGACTGAGGGCTGGCAGGGTCAGGGGCGCCAACCAGAGGCTGGCGGAGCCCAGTATCAGGGTCCGGAGGAATTCGCGACGGCTGGGGGTCTCGATCATGGTCAAAACTGCCTCCTTCTTGACAGTTTGGCGGACGCAAGGGTGGCCTTGACTGCGTGGCCGGGCGCGACAGGGATCGCGCCAACATTGATCGGAAGGAAGGATAGACGCTCGCACCGGTTAGGGCAAGGCGGCTCGGGGCGATTTCTTGACCCCGGTCAGGGGGATTGGGATGCTTGGTAAATATGGCGGTAGGGTTGGGGGCTAAGCTACTCTTCTTAGCCCCCCGTCCATAGCAATCAGGTGACGACATCCGGTTCCCCACGTCCGGTTCTGGCCTCGATCTGTGCCAACTCATTGGCAAGGAGGATCAAGGGCGTCATGGCCTCCTGAGTCTCCTGGCCATGCTTGGCCGGGTCGGATTCGTAGGATTCCAGGTAGATACGCAGGGTGGCGCCCTCGGTGCCCGTGCCGGAGAGGCGGAAGACGAGACGCGAGCCGCCTTCCAGGCCCACGCGGATGCCCTGGCGTTCGGAGCGGCTGGCGTCCACCGGGTCTGTGTAGGCGAAGTCGTCGGCATAGGCCACCTTGAAAGCACCCATCCGCTTGCCGGGCAGGGTAGGGAGCAGGATGCGCAGGTGGTCCAACAGGCCTTCGGCGGCTTCGGCGTCCACGGCCTCGTAGTCGTGACGGGTATAGTAGTTGCGCCCAAACCGCCGCCAGTGGTCGCGGACTATGTCGGCGACAGATTCCTGGCGACTCGCCAGCAGGTTGAGCCAGAAGAGGACTGCCCAGAGGCCATCCTTCTCGCGCACATGGTCGGAGCCCGAGCCGAAACTCTCCTCGCCGCACAAGGTGATGCGGCCGGCATCCAGCAGATTGCCGAAGAACTTCCATCCGGTGGGGGTTTCGTAGCAGGGGATACCGAGCCGTTCCGCGACCCGGTCGGCGGCCTGACTGGTGGGCATGGAGCGGGCCACGCCGACAATGCCTTGGGCGTAGCCAGGCACCAGGTGGGCATTGGCGGCCATCACCGCCAGGCTGTCGCTGGGGGTCACGAAGAAGTCGCGGCCGAGGATCATGTTGCGATCGCCATCCCCATCGGAGGCGGCGCCAAAGTCCAGCCCCTCCCGCCCCTGGCAGAGGGCCACCAGTTCCTGGGCGTGGGCCAGGTTGGGATCCGGATGACCGCCGCCGAAGTCCTCCAGGGGCACGCCATTCATGACGGTGCCGGCGGGGGCGCCGAGATGGCCTTCGAGGATCTCGGTGGCATAGGGGCCTGTGACGGCATTCATGGCGTCGAATTTCATGCGGAAACCGCCGCCGGCGAAGAGGCGGCGGATGGCGTCGAAGTCGAAGAGGCTGGCCATGAGATCGGCATAGTCCGCCACCGGGTCGAGGACCTCCACCACCATCTTGCCAAGCTGGCTGGCGCCCAAGGCGTCCAGGTCCTGGTCGGCGGCATCCAGGGTGCGGTAACGGTCAATCTGCTGGGTGCGCGTGTAGATGGCCTCGGTGATCGCCTCGGTTGCCGGCCCGCCGTTGGCGCTGTTGAATTTGATGCCGAAGTCCTCTTCCGGGCCGCCGGGGTTGTGGCTGGCGGACAGGACTATGCCGCCTTGGGCGCCATATTTGCGGATGACATGGGAGGCGGCGGGGGTCGAGAGGATGCCACCCCGCCCCACCAGCACCTTGGCGACGCCGTTGGCGGCGGCCATGCGCAGAATGGTCTGGATGGCGGTACGGTTGTAATAACGGCCATCGCCACCGAGGGCCAGGGCGCCGCCGATCAACTCCTTCTGGGTGTCGAAGATGGCCTGGACGAAGTTTTCCAGGTAACCCGGTTCCTGGAACACCTTGACCTTCTTGCGCAGGCCTGAGGTGCCCGGACGCTGGCCCGGGAAGGGCTGGGTGGCGACGACTTTTGGCTCCATCGGTGAAAACCCCTTGAATTTGTTTGAATCGGCCTTATTCCGGACGCACTTAAACCATCATCCATGATGAGTTCTGGCCCGATCGCCATTGTAGCGCCCAGGGGCCGGTCCTTCATCACCCTGACCGCAACAGAAGGTAATGAACCCCATGAGTGTAGAGGCCCATAAGGAGACCCTGGAATTTAAGGCGGAGGTGAGCCAGGTGCTCGATCTGGTCATCCGTTCTCTTTATTCCAACAAGGAAATCTTCCTGCGCGAACTAGTATCCAACGCCTCGGATGCTGGCGAGAAGCTGCGCTTTGAGGCCCTCACGGACGACGGCCTGCTGGAGGAGAATCCGGAACTGCGCATCCGCGTCGAGATTGACAAGGAGGCGGGGACCCTCACCTGAGCGACAATGGCATCGGCATGAGCCGCCTGGAGGTCATGGATACCATCGGCAGCATTGCCAGCTCTGGCACCCGCCGCTTCCTGGAGGCCATGACCGGTGATCAGACCAAGGATAGCGCTCTCATCGGCCAGTTTGGCGTCGGCTTCTACTCTTCCTACATCGTTGCCGACAAGGTCAGCCTGGTGACCCGACGCGCCGGCTTGGGGCAGGAACATGGCGTGCGTTGGTCGTCAAATGGTCGGGGCCAGTATGACATCGAGACCATCGAACTGCCGGAGCGCGGCACCCGCGTCACCCTCCATCTCAAGGAGGAGGAGAAGGAATTCCTGGAGCCCTGGCGTCTGCGTAGCATCATCAGCAAGTTCTCCGACCACATCGCCCTGCCGGTGGAAATGAAGAAGGAGTCCTATGGCGCCGAGGAAGGCAAGGAGGATGAGGAGGCCGACAAGACTCCCGAATGGGAGCGCGTCAACCAGGGCACCGCCCTGTGGATGCGCAACAAGGCCGAGGTCGCCGATGAGGAATACAAGGAGTTTTACAAACACATCTCCCATGACTTCCAGGAGCCCCTCGCCTGGGTACACAACCGGGTCGAGGGCACCAACGAATACAGTGCCCTCCTCTTCGTGCCCAAGCGCGCCCCTTGGGATCTCTGGGATCGCGACCAGAAGCATGGCGTGAAGCTCTATGTCCATCGCGTCTTCATCATGGACGAGGCGGAAAAGCTCATGCCCCACTATCTGCGATTCGTCAAGGGCGTGGTGGATTCCGATGACCTGCCTCTTAACGTCTCCCGCGAGATCCTTCAGCATAACCGCAAGATCGACACGATCCGTGGCGCCAATATCAAGCGTGTCCTGACCCTGCTGGAAGCTATGGCCAAGGATGAGCCAGAGAAGTACCAGGAGTTTTGGAAGGAGTTTGGCAAGGTCATCAAGGAGGGTCCTGGGGAGGACTTCCCCAACCGCGAGCGCATCGCCGGTCTCATCCGCTTCGCCACCACCCACCAGGAGGGCGATGAGCAAAGCCAGTCCCTGGACGCCTATATTGAACGTATGAAGGAGGGCCAGGACAAGATCTTCTTCATCACTGCCGACAGCCCCGCCGCCGCCCGCCATAGCCCCCACCTGGAGGTTTTCCGCAAGAAGGGCGTCGAGGTCCTGCTGCTCTCGGATCGGGTGGACGAGTGGCTGGTGTCCTCCCTCACCGAGTACAAGGGCAAGCACCTCCAGTCCGTCACCAAAGGTGACCTGGACCTGGGCGACCTGGCGGATAAGGAGGAGAAGGAGCAGCGGGAGAAGGCCGCCGAACAGCATGGGGACCTGCTCAAGCGACTCAAGGACGCCCTGGGCGACCGGGTGGACGCCGTGCGCGCCAGTACCCGCCTAGTCGATTCCCCCGCCTGCCTGGTGGTGGGCGAGTACGACATGAGCGCCAACCTGGCCCGCGTCCTCAAGTCCGTGGGCCAGTCTGCCCCCGAATCCAAGCCGACCCTGGAGATCAATCTGGATCATCTTCTGGTCAAGCGCCTGGAGTCCGAGAGTGACCAGGGCCGTTTTGCTGATCTGGCGATGATCCTCTTGGATCAGGCCCAGTTGGCCGAAGGTGGTCAACTCGACGATCCATCAGCCTTCGTCGGCCGGCTCAACAAACTCATGATGAGCATGATGCTGGCGGGTCATTGAGGCCCAACCCTCCCGGAGCCAAGGAGCGCCGACCGCGGGTCGGCGCTCTGTTGGCCTGTCTCCCATCTCCCCTTGAGCCTATCCTTGATTGAGTTGGGTATTCTCTCCCTTACCCCTTGGGCCAACCGCCCCCTCATGGCACAATTCCCCTCCACCGACCCAGGCCACCCCAGGTGCCGAACATGACCCTTACCCCGGAAAACCTGACCCGCGCCCTCGCCGACCTCACCCGGTTGCGGATCCTCATGCTCCTGGGGCCGAGCGGGGAACGTTGCGTCTGCGAATTCACGGCAGCCCTGGATCTGCCCCAGCCCAAGATCTCGCGTCACCTCGCCGTCTTGCGCGAGGCCGGCATCCTCCTCGACCGCCGCGCCGGACTCTGGATTCACTACCGTCTCCATCCAGATCTGCCCGGCTGGGCCCTGGATGTATTTTCCGCCATCGCCCGTGGCTGCGCCGGTCAGAACCCCTTCGCTGCTGATCGACAGCGCCTGGCGCCGCCGGAGGAGCAGGGGGCTGAGACCTGCGGTTGACCAGTCACCGGGCATGTGGGTATTCAGCGCCTGCTCATTGAAACTGACAGGCCCCTGTTTCGGGCATGCGGTTTCAGGAGGAAACTGCGCACCCCCTTCGGCCCCCCAATCCGGGACTATCCCTGAGCACTTGACAGCATAGGGGTAGTGCCTATGGTGTTGCCCCAAGACTTTCACGGGGACGACACCGATGGGCAGCTACTTTGGATCGAAGGCGACGTCCGGCCTGTGCCAGGCGATCATCGCGCTGATGCCGCCGCACGATACCTATATCGAGACCCACTTGGGTGGCGGCGCGATCATGCAGCGCAAGGCGCCGGCGCGGCACAACATCGGCATCGACCCCGATGCCCGGGCGTCGGCCGGGTTGCGCTGCGATTACCCCGTCGAGCGGGTCCATGGCTGTGCCCACCGGTTCCTGGCCGAGTATCGGTTCACGGGCCGCGAGCTGGTTTACTGCGACCCGCCTTAACTCTTGCACACCCGCCCCTCGCCGCGGCGTTATCGCTACTGTTACTGGCCATCTAAACTGACCCACTAACGGCCACTTATTATGATGGGAAAACCCCCGGCTCTGCCGGGGAGACAGTAGAAGGTTGACATTTTCGGGAGTACATCCGCTACCAAGAGCAAGAAGACCAGCGACTCGATCAACTCAAACTGTGGGATTGATCGGCCACCCTCTGGTGGCCCAAGAACCGCGGGGCCGTGTTAGCATCCCCGTATAGCCGCCTCTGGCGGCTCACAAACAAAAGCCCCCGGCTTTGCTGGAGGATGATTACTAACCCTGCACCCTTAACCCTATGGACCTCAGCCACCTTGCTGCCCCCGACGCCCCCCTGGCCATCATCGGCCTCGGCTACGTTGGCCTGCCCCTGGCCGTCGAATTCGGCAAACATCGCCCGGTGGTCGGCTTCGACATCAAGCCCGAGCGCATCGCCGAACTCCAGGCCGGCCACGACAGCACCCGCGAGACCACCCCGGCGGAGCTGGCCGCCGCCCGGCACCTCACCGTCACCAGCGACCCGGACGCCCTCAAGCCCTGCCGTATCTTCATCGTCACCGTCCCCACCCCGGTCGATGACTACAAACGCCCCGACCTCACCCCCCTGCTCAAAGCCTCCGCCACCGTCGGCCAGGCCCTCAAACCCGGCGACCTGGTCAT
>JBFZDM010000003.1:0-3386 GCA_041307365.1 Chromatiaceae bacterium
TGGCCGATGCGGCGCGCCACTGAAACGACGTCGATCGAGGTGTCGCCACCGCCCACGCACACCACCTTGTCGGCGGTGACCTTCATGCGGCCTTCGTTGAAGGCCTTGAGGAAGGCGACGCCGGAGACGCAGTTGGGGGTGCCGGCCCAGCCATCGACGGGTAGGCCACGGCCGCTCTGGCAGCCGATGGCCCAGAGGATGGCATCGTAATCCTTCTCCAGTTGCTCGATGCTCACATCCTGACCGACCCGGACGCCGAATTTGACTTCGACCTGACCCATGTCCAGGATGCGCTGGATCTCGGCGTCGAGTTTGTCGCGGGGCACCCGGTAGCCGGGGATGCCGAACTTGAACATCCCACCCAAGCCCTGGTTAGCCTCGAAAATGGTACAGCCATGTCCCTTGCGGCGCAGTTGGTAGGCCGCCGCGAGGCCCGCCGGGCCGCCACCGATGATGGCGACCCGTTTGCCGGTGTCGGGGCCGGCGGTGAAGCCATAGCCATTGGCGATGGCCGTGTCGCCAATGAATTGCTCAACGGAATTGATGCCAACGAAGTCTTCCAGTTCGTTACGGTTGCAACCGTCCTGGCAGGGAGCCGGGCAGACGCGTCCCATCATGGAAGGGAAGGGATTGGCATCGGTGGAACGGCGGAAGGCGTATTCCTGCCACTCCACGCCAACCGGCGGCTTTTCCTGCTGGCGGACTATGGCCAGCCAGCCGCGAATATCCTCGCCGGAGGGACAGGAGCCCTGGCAAGGAGGCGTCTTGTGCACATAGGTTGGGCACTTGTGGGAGGTGTCCTGAACGAAAATCTTTTGTGTCAGATTGCCCCAGTCCTGTTGGCCGTCTTTATAACGCCGCCAGGAAACCTTGGTCTTCATTTCGTTGCTGGAAGTCGCCATGGATTGTTCTCCTTACCCGTAGGAACCCGTGTTTTGATCTGTGTGCCGGCGCGGCCATTGGCGCGCCGGCGGGAATTGGTCACCGCTCAGTCCTCGTCGTCCTCGGACTCGTCGTCGTCATCATCATCCAGGTCGTCATCCTCCCCAGGGGTCAGGATGATGGCGTTGGACACAAGCTGGTGGACGCTGACGACCTGCTCCATCTCCATGCCGTAATAGGGCAGGACCTTAGTGAATTGGCTCTTGCAGATGGCGCAGATGGCAGCCAAATGGGTGACGCCTTTCTCCTGCATCACATTATTGAGGGCAACCATGCGCGGCACGGCGCCCTTGACCCGCAACTCCATGAGGTCATCGGTGAGGAGGCCACCACCGCCGCCGCAACAGTAGGTCCGCTCGCGGATGGTATCCTCGTCCATGTCATAAAAATGATTGCAGACCGCTTTGATGACGGCGCGGGGGATGTCGAATTGACCGCCCGGCGTCGGCCCCATGCGAGTGGCGCGCGCCACATTGCAGGAGTCGTGATAGGTCAGCACCATGTCGTCGTTCTGGGATTTGTCGAGGTTCAGCTTGCCCTGTTGGATCAGGTCGTGGGTAAACTCGCAGATATGCTGGGGGACCGGATAATTCGGATCCAGGAAGTCCCAGGGGCCCGCCAGGGTGTTAAGGAAGCTGTAGGCGACACGCCAGGCATGGCCGCATTCGCCGAAGACGATACGCTTGACCTTGAGGGCGATGGCCGCCTCGCGAATACGCATGGAAATCCGGCGCATGTTCTCGTAGGAACCGATGAACATACCAAAGTTGGCCGCCTCGGAGGCCTGGGTGCTGAGGGTCCAGGAGACGCCGGCCTCGTGAAAGACTTTGCCATATCCCACCAGGCCATCCACATGGGGCTCGGCGAAGAAATCGGCGGAGGGGGTGACGACCAGGATATCGGCGCCGACGACGTCGATGGGGTAGCGCACCTTGACCCCGGTGTCGTCATAAACGTCCTCTTCCAGTCCTTCGAGGGTGTCCCTGAGGGCCGGGCCGGGAAGGCCCAGATTGTTGCCAATCTTGTAAACCTTGCCGATGATCTCGTTGCAGTACTTCTGGCCCATACCGATGTGGTCCATTATCTCCCGCGCGGCCATGGAGATCTCGGCGGTGTCGATACCGTAGGGGCAAAAGACGGAGCAGCGGCGGCATTGCGAACACTGATGGAAGTAGCTGTACCAGTCGTCCAGCACCTCCTGGGTCAGGTCTTCCGCGCCCACCAGCTTAGGAAAGTATTTGCCAGCCAGGGTGAAATAGCGCCGATAGACCTTGCGCAGCAGGTCCTGACGGCCGACGGGCATATTCTTGGGGTCTTTGGTGCCCAGATAGTAATGGCACTTGTCGGTGCAGGAACCGCACTTGACGCAGGAATCCAGATAGACACGCAGGGAACGATAACGGCCCAGGAGGTCGCCCATCTTATCGATGGCCTTCTCCTGCCAGTTGTCTACCAGCTCGCCGGGGAAGTTCAGGGGCTGCTGGTGCTCCGGCTTGGCCACGAAAGGCCGCGAATGAGCCATGGTCCCCGGCACGACGGCAGGAACATCCAGATAGGGCTGGAGTTCGGGAACCTCCAGTTTAACCTTTGCCATGATTCAACCTCGTCCGCGTAACTAGTCTTGACATGCTTTAGGCCCTGGACGGCGGCGCGATTCGCGGCTTCGGCCGTCCCAAGCCAACCTATTGCTCGAGGCGCTTCGCCCAGGGCGCTATGTGTCTCTTCTCCCGCGGGTTGTCGATCTGATTGCGCGAGGGGCTGAAGAAAAGTCCAGGGGCGTGGAGCAGTTTACTGAACGGGAAGACGATCATGAGGATGGCCACCAGCAGGAGGTGCAGCAACAGCAAGGGGTCCGCGGGCAGGGGCTGGATATGGAAGCTCATGAGGCCGCGGAAAAACTGCTTGACCGAGACGATGTCCACATGAACCAGGAAAGTCATGCCCAGCCCAGTGAGACCAATGCCGATTAAAAGGGCGAGCATCAGGTGGTCTGAGGGACCGGTCACATAGCGGACGCGATCGACCAGCAAGCGACGAGCCCAGAGGCCGGCGAGGCCAGCGACCATGGCCATGCCGCCGTAAATACCGAAGGGCTGGATCAGTTCAATGGGTAGCCAAACAGGATCCAGGAAGTAGCGCAGATGGCGCAGGGTGACGAGGAAGAGGCCGAAGTGGAAGATCCAGCCGAAGATCCAGATCCACTTATTGCCCTTGAAAAGGCTCTCGAACAAGACGACCTCGCGGGCAAGACGGAACACCACTCCGCTCTGGGTTACGGGGGCTGGCGTCGTGGGGATCTTGAGCGGCGCGGGAGAGCGCGCGTACTGGACTATCTTGTTAGCAACGCCGACCACGAACACCAGGGCGGCCACGTAGAACAGCGAGGCGTATACAACTGTCAGGAACGACATGCTTCCGCTACCTTCGGTGAATCCGTTGGGGAC
>JBFZDM010000004.1:0-2934 GCA_041307365.1 Chromatiaceae bacterium
CTTTTGGTTAGTCCGGCCTTTAGCCAAGGCCTCTGGCCGGGGGATGTATAAATGTTAAGGGATTATGACGGCATGATGGGGAAAAATCACGGCCTGATCGCCGCCAGATCGGGAATTCGACCTTAGTTTCGCCGCCGGTTGGGCACCGGGGGGCATCTCCCGCGCGACGAAGGCGCACAGAGGGGCGGCGATCTCGCCCAACCGCAACTGGCGGGCCCCGTGCCTGATCCCCAGTGCCCCTGATCCCGGCTCCTGATCCCGGCGGCCTGGGGGCGTCAGGCTCAGGTCGGGGGGGCCTCGAAAAAAACCCCGCCGAAGCGGGGTCAGGGCTTGGGGCATGGGGCCCTGGCGGGCCTGTCATGCCTTTTGCAATCCGGGCCTCTGAGTGCCCGGAGGTTTCCTTGGCCTCAGGCTTAGTGGCCGGTCGCCGCGCCGGCGCCCTTGGGCACGCGGATGTCCTCGACCAGGTGCTGGATGTGCTCCGGCGGTGGGGCGGTGACGCGGGAGACGATGGTGGCGACGACGAAGTTCACCAGGGCGCCAATGGCGCCGAAGGCCTCGGGCGAGATGCCCAGCAGCCAGTTGGCGGGGACGTTGGCGGCCATCGCCGTACCCGGTACGAAGAACCAGCCCTTGAACCAGAAGATATAGACCAGGGTCGTGGTCAGGCCCGCCAGCATGCCCGCGATGGCGCCGGCTCCGTTGGCGCGCTTGTTGAAAATACCCATCATGAGCACGGGGAAGATGGAGGAGGCCGCCAGACCGAAGGCCAGGGCCACCACCTCCGCCGCGAAGCCGGGTGGATTGATGCCCATATAGCCCGCCACCACGATGGCGCCGGCCATGGCGATACGCCCGGCCATGAGTTCCCCCTTCTCCGAGATGGCGGGGGCGATCATGCCCTTGATCAGGTCGTGGGAGATGGCCGAGGAGATGGCGAGGAGCAGACCCGCGGCGGTGGACAGGGCGGCGGCCAGGCCACCGGCGGCCACCAGGGCGATGACCCAGTTCGGCAGCTTGGCGATCTCGGGGTTGGCCAGGACCATGATGTCGTTGTCAACCTTGATCATCTCGTTGCCTTGCCAACCAAATCCAGCGAACTTGGTGGCACCGTGGGCAGCGAGGGCCTTGTCGTAGGCCGCCTGGGCCGCCTCCACCCCCGTGCCATCCTTCTGGGCCTTCTGCAGGGCCAGCGTTGCCTTGCCGAGATCCTTGTCACCGTAATACTGGAGTCGATTGTCGTTGTTGAGATCCTTCCAATCCAGCAGGCCCGTGGTCCTCCAGCGGTTCATCCAGTCGGGCACCTGGGCGATCACGACATTGCCGGCGGCATCGCCAACCGGGCCGACCTGAATGGTATCCATCAGATTGAGGCGCGCCATGGCGCCCACCGCCGGGGCCGTGGTGTAGAGGATGGCGATGAAGACCAGGGCCCAGCCCGCCGAGGAACGGGCGTCCTTCACCTTGGGCACGGTGAAGAAGCGGATGATGACGTGGGGCAGGCCGGCGGTGCCGATCATGAGGGACAAGGTCAGGAGGAAGATGTTGAGGGTTGAACCCTTCTGGGCCGTGTAGGCCGCGAAGCCCAGGTCCGTGACCACCTGATCGAGTTTGTCCAGCAGGAAGAGGCCGCTCTGCGCCTCGACGCTGCCGAGACCGATCTGGGGCACCGGATTACCGGTAAGTTGCAGGGAGATGAAGATGGCCGGGATGGTGTAGGCGATGATGAGGACGACGTATTGGGCAATCTGGGTATAGGTGATGCCCTTCATACCACCCAACACGGCGTAGAAGAAGACGATGATCATGCCGATGATGACGCCGGTCTCGAAGCCGACCTCCAGGAAGCGGGAGAAGGCCACGCCGACGCCCTTCATCTGGCCGATGACGTAGGTCAGGGAGGCGACGAGGAGGCAGATGACGCCCACCAGGCGCGCCGTCTGGGAGGCATAGCGTTCGCCGATGAACTCGGGCACCGTGAATTTACCGAACTTGCGCAGATAGGGGGCCAGCAACAGGGCCAGGAGTACATAACCGCCGGTCCAGCCCATGAGGTAGGCGGAGGCGTCGTAGCCCTGGAAGGCGATGAGGCCGGCCATGGAGATGAAGGAGGCGGCGGACATCCAGTCCGCGGCGGTGGCCATGCCGTTGGCGACCGGATGAATGCCACCGCCGGCGACATAGAACTCGCCGGTGGTGCCGGCGCGTGCCCAGAAGGCGATGCCGAGGTAGAGCGCGAAGGTCGCGCCGACGATCAGAAATGTCCACATTTGCAGTGTCATGGGACTCGACTCCTCTTATTTAAGATGTTGTAGGGCTTAATTTTTCTGTTATTCGTCGACGCTGAACTTCTTGTCGAGCGCGTTCATGCGCCAGGCATAGAAGAAGATCAGCACGATAAAGATGTACATCGAGCCCTGTTGGGCGAACCAGAAGCCCAGCTTGTAGCCACCGATCGAGATGGTGTTGAACACATCGACCAGCAGGATGCCGAAACCATAGGAAACGACGAACCAGATCACAAGCAGGATGGAGAGAAGGCTGAGATTGGCCTTCCAGTAGGCGGCGCGATTCTCGGGTGTCATGGATGACTGCTCCTCATTGATTTGTGGTGTTTTATGGCGCGAACTGGAACGGCTCGCGCGGCTAGGGGCGTCCAGGCATGGTACGCCTGGGCGGCGGTAGGCGCGGCAGATGGAACCTCCTCAGATTAATTTTGGTATCCCCGCTGGCTCTGCCCTGCCACGGGTCATGGCGTCATTGTGTTTTCGCAATGGCTCTCGTGTCAACGCCCGATTGGGGGTTTTCCCTGATTTCCGGGAATGGCGAAATAATTTGGCCATAACCCGCCGGACCCCGCGGACCCCGCGGACCCAGCCGGACCCCTATAGGGATCTCAGAGGACACGAGCTTACTGGTACTTGAATCTGGCGA
>JBFZDM010000277.1:0-3272 GCA_041307365.1 Chromatiaceae bacterium
TGGATTGCCCCCTGGCGGCCTTACGCGATTAGAGGGTTCTACGTTCCAGGGTAAGGAAGGTCAGGTCGAAGGGGTTGGCCGCGTCCCTGGCCCTTGCCGTGCGCTCGACTTCAAGCCACCGCGCCAGGTCCCATGGCGGGAAGAAGGCATCCCCGTCCTCGACCCGGGTAGCGACCAGGGTGAGATAGAGCCGCCACGCCAGGGGCAGCATGGCGCGGTAGAGGGACTCGCCACCGATGACCATCACCTCCCGCTCGTCCCCCGCCATCGCCAGCGCCGCCTGGGGAGTGGGCGCCAGCAGGCAACCGGGGGCCTGGTAGTCTGGATTACGAGTCACGACGATGTGACGGCGCCGCGGCAGCAGGCCCGGTAGGGACTCCCAGGTGCGGCGCCCCATGATGATGGGTTTGTCCAGGGTGAGGCGCTTGAAGTGGGCCAGATCCGCCGGCAGGCGCCAGGGCAGTCGGTTGCCGCGACCAATGACGTGATTTTCGTCCAGCGCGGCGACGAGGGAGACCAGGGGAGGCTGGCTTGCCATAGCGATGGATCGGGCTCGCCTCAACCCACCGCCTTGCGGGTGGCCTCGGTGGCTGCCCAGAGGCGTTCCAGGGCATAGAAGTCACGCACCTTGGGCAACATGACGTGAACGACGACACTATTGAGGTCCACCAGGGCCCATTCGCCCTCGCTCACCCCCTCCGTGCCCAGAGGCGTCTCGCCGGCTTCCTTGGCGCGAAAGGCGACGGTCTCGGCGACGGCCTTGACGTGGCGGTCGGAGGTACCTGAGGCGACGATCATAAAATCGGTCACCGAGGTCTTGCCGCGAACATCCAGCACCTGCACATCCTTGGCCTTCATGTCGTCCAGGGTGTCCAGAACCAGTTGCTTGAGTTGATCTAGCTCCAAGGCTTTCTCCTAATGCTCATGAGGGTAGGGGGTCGTATTCTTTGTTTGCGACCATCAGGTCGCTTGGGGACAGGCGCGGGGTCACCGGTAGAGACCCGCGCCTTCGATGAGGGCAATCACGGCATCGGGCAGCAAAAAGCGCGGGCTCAGGCCCTCCGCCACCAGACAGCGGATGCTGGTCGCCGAAATGGCGAGTTGAGTGACATCCTGGAACAAGACGAGCCCGGCGGGCGCCTGATCCAACTCCGCCGCCGACAAGCACAGGCGCGGCTCGACCCAGACCCGCAAATCCGCTGCCACCATCATGGCATCGCCGGGGCGCCGCATGACCACCAGATGGGCCAATTCCAGGATGTCGCTGGGCCTGTACCAGGACAGAAAACCGGTGAAGGCATCGGCGCCGAGCAGCAGGCAGATCCCCTCCTCCGCCCCCAGCTCGGCACGCAGCTCGACCAGGGTATCGTAGGTGTAGGAAGCGCCGGCCCGCCTCAATTCCCGGTCATCGACGCGAAAGGCCGCCTCCCCCGCCACCGCCGCCTGGAGCATGACCAGCCGCTGGTCCGCGCTGGCCAGGGGCTGGTACCTGTGCACGGCCTGGCGCAGGGGGATGAAGCGTACCTCCCGCAGGCCCAGGGCCTGGCGAATTTCCAGCGCCGGCCGCAGATGGCCAAAATGGATGGGGTCGAAAGTGCCGCCGAGGACGCCGATCATGCCGGTCGGAAACCCAGCTAGACGGCGACCAGCGCGGACCTCAAGCCCGTACCTCGCCGTTGCCCAGGACGATAAACTTGACCGAGGTCAGGCCCTCCAGCCCTACCGGCCCCCGGGCGTGGAACTTGTCCGTGCTGATGCCGATCTCCGCCCCCAAGCCATACTCGAAGCCATCGGCGAAGCGGGTGGAGGCATTGACCATGACCGAGCTGCTATCCACCTCGCGCAAGAAGCGGCGGGCCCGGCTGTAATCCTCGGTGACGATGGAATCCGTGTGCTGGGAACCGTGGCGGGCAATGTGGTCCATGGCCTCGTCCAGGCCCGCCACCACCCGGACCGACAGGATGGGCGCCAGATATTCGGTGTCCCAATCCTCCTCGGTCGCGGGGATCGCTTGCGGGACCAGTCCACGGGTGCGCGGACAGCCACGCAGCTCGACGCCCTTTGCCAACAGGGCCGCCGCCAGCCCCGGCAGGAGGGCTGCCGCGGCCCCTTCCGCCACCAGCAGGGTCTCCATCGTGTTGCAGGTGCCGTAACGTTGAGTCTTGGCGTTCATGACGATGGGGAAGGCCTTGTCCGGGTCCGCCTTGTCATCGATATAGACATGGCAAATGCCATCCAGGTGCTTGATGACCGGCACCCGCGCCTCGCGGCTGATACGTTCGATGAGGCCCTTGCCGCCCCGCGGGATGATGACGTCCACATACTCGGGCATGGCAATCAGGGCGCCCACGGCGGCACGATCCGTGGTGGCGATCACCTGGACACCCTCTTCCGGCAGCCCCGCCATCGCCAGACCGCGCTGGATGCAGGCGGCAATGGCCTGATTGGAATGGAAAGCCTCGGACCCGCCCCGCAGCAGGGTGGCGTTGCCGGACTTAAGGCAGAGGGCGGCCGCGTCCGCCGTCACGTTGGGTCGCGATTCATAAATGATGCCCACCACGCCCAAGGGCACCCGCATCCGCCCCACCTGAATCCCGGAGGGCCGGTAGTTGAGATCCGAGATGGCCCCCACCGGGTCCGCCAGGGCCGCGACCTCCCGCAGCCCATCGATCATGGCGTCCACCCGCCCCACCGTCAATTCCAGGCGGTCAAGGAGGGCCGCGTCCAGGCCCTTGGCCGCGCCAGCCTCCAGATCGCGCCTGTTTGCCGCCATGATATCGGCCCGGCGGGCGCCCAGATCTTGGGCGATGGCCAACAAGGCCTGGTTCTTGGCCGCCGTCTCGGCCCTGGCCAGTAGCCGCGAGGCGGCCCGGGCCCGCGCTCCTAGCCATTGCATGTAGGCGGCGATATCGCTGATCTGTGTCTCGGTCATGGATGAGATCCCGCAAGGCTGGAAGGTACCAGGGCCTGGCAAGCCCTGGTGGCGACAGAGTGCGTGGATTCTAACAGAAACAGGGATGTATCGGGCGCCCCTGTTGCGGATCGGTGCCACCGATGTGTTCACGCCAGCGCATGTGCTGGGCGGCGCGCTGGCTTCCCGGGCCAGCCTCCGCATTCGCCCGCCAGCCGAAGACATGCATCTCCCCGGCACCAGGATCGGGCTAACCGAATTTCGCATTCGCCCCGCCAGCCCGCTCGCCGATAAAGGGCTTGGCGACCTGCATCTACGCCACCAACACGGCGTATCCGTCATCGGGCAGTGGCCCAGATCT
>JBFZDM010000045.1:0-4295 GCA_041307365.1 Chromatiaceae bacterium
GCGGGGTCCTTGTGGATGTCGGGCAGGACCGTCGCGGCATGCAACAGCCTGGGAGTAACGGAAAGGCATTCGATGCCGGCCCTTTCCAAGGCCAGGTCGAACCAGTCCGGCAGCGGTAGCGGGAGCTTCAGGGTGCCTTTCTTGACGAGTTGCGCCACTTCAAGGGTTGAGATGACCGAAACGGCGAAGCTGTCCTCTGCGGAACCCAGCCATTGCCGCAGCGGCTCGGGGAGATTTCCGCTGATCTCGGGATGCAGCCAGCGAACCCAGGCATGGGTGTCGAGGAGGATCACCGGTAGAGGTCTCCCCATTCTTCCGGCGTGAAGGCGGGCGCAATGTCGTCGCCGCGCACCTCCGCCCCCTTCCAAGCCAGCTCGGGAGGCGGCTCGTGCCGGAGCCGCCCGCCCGGGGCCGCCTCCGGCGCCTCAAACAGCACGATCACCCGCGCCGGTCCCGGCGGCCGGGGTTGCGGGAGCTTGATGTGGATCTCTCCCTTCTCGTCGATCCGGGTGTCGATCTCGATGGCTTGCATGGGCTTGGGTACCGTTGCTCTGGGTTGACTCGATGGACCGGGACCTGGCCGTCATCCGGTGGGGTGCTGGTCGGCCTTTGGCCGTCGCGGTGCCCGGGTGGCCCTTGGCTTCGCCGGCGGCCTTGCTGGCCCTGGGCGCCCCCCGGCCATGCTCAATTCAAACACGGGCAGGGGTTCGTGGGGGGCGTCGGAGACGGGGTTTTCGGTCAGGGCGTAGCGTACCGCCTTGCGCCAGCCCTTGTTGCGGCCCTGGACGGCATGGCCGGTGGCGGCGCAGGTCATGGTGTAGAGCCACCAGCGCTCCTCCGGGACCAGGCCGAGCCAGTTCTTGAGGGCGGCGGGGATCAGGGCGGGGTCGGCCTCTTCGATGGCCCAGGCGAGCAGGACCAGCTCCTTGCCGAGCAGGCGGGAAACGGGGTTGGTGCCGGTTTTCCAGGCCCCGCCTTTAAGCCCCTCCTGCTTGAGGCGCTTGTTGAGCTCCACCCGGACCTCGTCGGCGATGGCGTCCCACTTGGCGCGGGGCAGCAGGACCCGCAGCTTGCCCTCGATCTCACCCAGGGCAAAGGTGGGTGGCCTGGCGGGAGTGGCCTCGTCCCAGGTGAGGTGCTCGGAGATCAGGACCTCCTCGCGGTTGCCCGCCGGGATGGTCACCAGGAAGTGGTGGGCCGAGGCTTGGGGGCAGAAGCCGAAGCCGTGGCAGGCCGGTGTCTTGGGCTCGGGCACGGCTAGGGCTCAACCTCATGGCGTGGCAGTTCCGCCGCGATCTCGTGGACATAGTCCAGGAGCTGTCGGCCGGTGGGGAACCAGAGGGCGGATGCCTCGATGGTGACCTCGCCCTCGCTGACCAGGGAACGCAGATGCTCGACGGTGGCTCGGACCTGGTCCGCGGTGAGCATCAGGTCGTCGGCGAGCTGAAGGTCCACCCACTGGCCATCCAGGACGGCGATGCGCTGGGTAGCGGCCCTGCCCTGGTGCTTGGCCATCCGCTCCAGAAAACCGTAGGCGTTGTGGGTGGTGGTGAAGCGGAAGACCTTCTCCGGGTGGCTGAGGGGCCGCCAGGTCGCCGGCTGGTCTGGGTCTATGGGGCGGGGGTCCCCGCCAGGCCCTGGACCCCAGTCGATGGGGATCTGATGGGTTTCGGAGACGATGCCCTTGTCTTCGGCAACGGCGAGGACCAGACGGGTGCCCTGAGGCACGCCGAAGGGGTCGTCATAGGTACCCCCAGCCACCTTAGGGTCCGAACCGTCGGTGCTGTAGCGGATGCCCGCGCGGGGGGCGGCGCGCAGTTCCACCATCTTGTCGCCGGCGCTGCCGTAGACCCGGCCCTTGAGGGTGATGCGGTTCTTCCAGGTCACGGGCTCGCCGGTCTCGTGGGTGCCGGTAGAGTCCACCGCCAGGAAGGAAACGATCAGCTCCTCGGTCTCGTAGTCGCGCCCCGAGAGCTTGTGGGAGGCGGCGGTGGCCGGGGCGCCGACCTCCACGAAGATGGTGTCGCCGTTGGCCGGGGTGACGCGGAGCTTGACCCGGCCGGTGTCATCATCGCGGGACAGTTCTTGCAGCTTGACGAAGGTTGCCGGCTGGGGGAAGGGGCCCTTCTCGACGTAGCCGCCGTCCTCCCGCCAGAACTCGCGGTGCAGGCAGTCGGCCTTGAGCCTGTCCAGGGCGTCGGGGCGGTGCCATTGCCAGGCGGGGTTGGTGGCCGCGCGGCGCTTGATCTCCGCCCATTGCATGACCTTCTGGGTGAAGAGGCGGGCCTCGACCTTCTTGACGAAGGTGCCACCGCTCACGTCGTCCGTGTACTTCATCTTGGCCTTGAGGGTGCGGACGATCTGGTCCTCGCCGTCGTACCTGTTGGCGTTGAACTCCATGGGGAAGTCCGCCGACATGAGGCGCTGGGCGGTGGGGTAGTAGAGGGTCGAGAAGGTCTCCCGCAGGGCGCTGCCGAACTGGTTCTGGATACGGTCGAGGAGGTCCCGGGCCTGGACGAGCTGGGGGTCGTTGTCGGGGGTCCCCTCGGACCTCAGCTCGTCGATGATGTGGCGGATGGCCTTCAGCTCCTTGGCGGCGTTGAGCAGGGCGTCCGCGCTGCGCTGGCCGGTGAGGAAGCCGATGCGGTTCTTGAAGTCGATGTTGTCGTAGAGCTTGACGAGGTCCGGGTTGAGCCCGTTGGGGTGGGGGCTGGCGATGACCAGCACCGTCTGACCCTGGGACACGTCGATCTCGTCCACCGCCGGCAGGGCCTGCACCTTCTGGTAGCACCAGCCGTTTTCGGGCTTGAACAGCTCCGCCAGGCGCTCCCGCAGTTCCCTGAGAGACTGGTCGCGCAGGTAACTCTCGGCGGTGGTGCGCAGGCGTGCCACCAGGTTCTGGACGTTCTTGATGAAGAGCCGCCCGTCGCGCCCGGCGTGCAGGTACCAGGCGGTGGTGACCAGGCGGTTGATGACCTCGCCCTTCAGCTTGGCGATGTCCCGGCCCGGCGCACAGAGGTTGGCGACGATCTCGGGCAGGGTCAGGCCCCGCGTCCCCCCGGCGACGGTGGAAAGCGATGCGACCAGCAGCAGCTTCATCACGTCCTGGGCTTGGGTCCCGCCCAGGTTGGTGTCCAGGACCTCGGCCACCGACTGCCCTGCCGAGGCGATGTCGTGGGAGACGGCGGTCTCCAGGCTGTTGTTGATCTGGTTGATCTCGGTGAGGGTCTCGCGGTCGTTGAGGTCAATGTCGTGGGCGTTGATGAGGTAGACGCGCTGCGCCGCGCCCCCGTCGGCCCACAGCCGGGCGGCGACGATGCGCATGAGGCGGATCAGGCCCCGGGTCTGTTGAAAACCGGGGTTTTCCTTGAAGCGGGCGTAGAGGTCGCGGATCGAGGGGTGGAAGGGATAGGACTCGGCCACCCGGGCGGCGAACTGCTCGGGGGAGGCGTTGGTCACGTCCATCTGGCGGGCGTCGCGCACCGCCTTGGCATAGGCGGCCGCGACCTCGGCGATGTCGTCCTTTCCCGGCAGCCCTTCAAAGAGGCGCTTGCGCAGGATCTGGTAGAACTCGTCCGTGTTCATACGCACCGGCTCCAGGCACATGGCGGTGCGCCCGGTCTCCTTGTCCAGGTCGCCCAGGGCCTGAATGATCTGTTGGCTACCGCCCGTGTAGGAGGCGGTCAGGTCGGTGATGACCAGGCAGACATTGGCCAGCTCGTCCTTGCCAATGGCGACCAGGAGATTGGACAGGGCGGTGGCGGTGACCACGGACAGGTCGGAGTTGCCGATGGCCTTGGCGCGGGCGTACTCGAAGTAGGGCGGCAACTCGTCGAGCATGATGACCAGCGGGTCGCCCTTGAGCAGGTTGACCCAAGCGGTTTGCCCCGGGGCCGACAGGGGCGAGTAGTAGTCCGCGAACTGTTCACGCTTGCCGAGTTGGCTGGCGATGGCGCCCCAGATCCCGAAGGGCGTGTCGCTCTCGCGGCCGGAGAAGGCGACGACGCGCACCGGGCCGGTCTCGCCCGGGGTGTAGAACCCCTCCATGACGGGACGGCGATACGCCGGGTGCTTGGCGAGCAGGCCCAGGGCCAGCAGGTTGTGGGTCTTGCCGCCGCCCATGGCCTGGGTCAGCTTGAAAACGCCCTGGGTGGTCTTGCCCTCCAGCCGCCGGAAGCCCTCAGTCAGGAGGATGCGCATGCCCTCGGTGACGTGGTTCTCACGGAAAAAGGCGGCGGGGTCGATGCGGCCCGAGACCAGGTCCGAGAGGTCGAGGACGGTGTCACGCCGCGATG
>JBFZDM010000054.1:0-3085 GCA_041307365.1 Chromatiaceae bacterium
GAACACGGGCAGGTAGACCATGTCGCCGGTAACGGCGAAGACCAGGGTGCCCCTCTTACCCTTGGCGCCCTTCTTACCCTTGCCGCCCTTCTTGTCGGACTTGCCGGGCTGGGTCTCGTAAAGGGTCGCCGCGCCCTTTTGCACCGCATCACGGGCTTCGGTCAGGTTCAGGTAAACCGGTAGGGGCGACTTGGAGGCGATGATGACCATGCCCTTGTTGAAGCTGTTGGTGGCGTACTCGTAAGCGGCCTGGATGGCGTTGGCGTCGGGCGGAAACAGCATATAGACGTTGCCGTTGCGCATCTGGGCGGCGAAGTAGTTTTCGATTTCCGGGCGCTGATGGGTCCAGCCGTTGCGCCCCTGTTCCAGGGCGCCGGCGGTGAACATGCAGACGATAGAGGGGGTCTGGCGGCGCAGTTCGGCCATGGCCTGGGTCACGGTCTGGACGATGGGCCAGCCGTTGATGGCAAAGCTCTCGTAGGACAGCCAGAGGGCGCGGGAACCGAAGAGGGCCAGCCCGGCGGCGAGACCGGCGCAGGCATCCTCGTTGAGGGGTTCGTATACCTGACCACCGGGTTCCTGGTTATAGAGGGGGTCCGGGGTCGGGTGGCGGATTTTCAGGGCGTCGTTGATGTTCTTCATCGCCGAGGCCTCGTTGCCATCGGCGTTGGTGACCACGAAGCGCGGGTCCCGCTGGCCCACCCAGGCCGCCAGGGCGCCCATGGCGGTGGCGGGCACGGCCTTGTCGCCCTTGGCGAATTCCTGGCAGGGAAAGGCGCCTAGCGGGGCCATGTCCAGCACGAACTCGGTCACCGCCGTCTTGACGGCGGGGCCGCCACCGGCGCGGACAAAATTCTCACGCACCAGTGCCCAGGCGGCGGGTGGCAGGGCGCGGCGTTGCAGGCCCTCGGCGATGTGGGGGGCATCCAGGGTATCGGCCGGATAGAGGTTGTGGGACTTGGCCCCCAGGGTATGGACCCCTGCACCCTTCAACTGCTTGAGGATGAAGGCGGTCAGCTTGCCGCCGAAGGCGCTGCGGGCCGCCCGCTCCATGCCCGCCAGCACCGCCTGGGCGAAGGCCAGACGCTGGCCATGGGAGAAGCGGGTGGAATCGACATAGGCGGCCTCCTGACCGCTGTCGTCGAAGTCCTTGGCATCCACCAGCACCACCTCCTCGAAGCCATGGCCCCGCCAGTAGGCCAGCATCTCCTCGTTGGTCAGGCGGGAGACCATGGAGTGATGCTCCTGGCTGTAGCCGTTCCAGATCAGGGTAGGCAGGAAGTTGGTGACCGTGGGATAGGCGGTATGGAAATGCATCATGGCGTTGAGCACATAGGGCTCGCCCATGCCGCCGTCGCCGATGGTGACTGGAAAAAGCTTTTCAGGGTGAAGCAGAGCCCCGGCCATGGCGAAGTGCTGGCCCTGACCGAGGGGACCGGCGGGGGCCAATAGACCAGGGATGGCCCCGGAGAGATGGCCGAGGAGTCCGTGCTTTTCGCGGAAGCGCGCCATCATGTCCGTCATGGTGCGGATGCCCATTTCCTCCAGGGAGGTGTCGAGGAACATGGCGCTATAGAAACCGGGGGCGTGATGGCCGACCTCGGTGACGATGTTGGTGTGGCCCAGCATCACCAGGGCGGCATAGGCCTCGGCGCTGGAGGCGAAGCCGCCGGGGTGGCCGGAACCCTTGGCGCCGCAGGTTTGGAGGGTTACGTAGCGCAGGGCGTCGGCCATGAGCAGGGTTTGGTAGGCGGCGGCTTCATCCACCTGGCCAATGTGGCCGCTATCCGCCACGACCGCCGGCGTCGCGGCATGGCTGTCGAAATCGGGCCAGGGCTCGCCAAAGTACTGCATGCCGGCGCAAAAGGGCGGGGCGGGCTGGTTTTCCGGCGCGGTGGCTGTGGCATTCATGGTGGACTCCTCGGGGTGACGAATAGGGTTGAGCGAACCTTACACCGGGTGCTAAGATTTCACAATACGTAATCGTTTTCGTAATGTGAAATATGAGCGCGACCTCCAGCAACTCCAGCCATCGTATCCAGGTCATTGACCGCCTTACCGCCCTCCTGGATGCCCTGGCCAGCAATGGCGGCGGCGCCAGCCTCAAGATCCTCTCGGCGGAGACGTCCCTGCACCCCTCCACGGCCTTTCGTATCCTCGCCTCGGCGGCGGAGAATGGCCTTATCGACCGCAACGAGAGGGGCCATTACGGTTTTGGCGGCAAACTTGCCGTCTGGGCCACCTTTCACCAGGGCGGCGATGACATCCGCGAACTGGCTCGACCGGAGATGGAATGGCTGCGTGATCAGGTGGAAGAGACCGTCAACCTCACCTTGCGCGAGGGCGACGAAGTGGTCTATGTGGAGCGGGCGACGCCCAAGCGGATGATGCGCGTTGAGCAAGTGATCGGCAGCCGGGCACCCCTGCACGTGACGGCAGTTGGCAAGCTGATGCTGGGCAGCGCGGGCCGGGAAGCAGTCAAGGACTACGCGGCCCGCACCGGACTACCGGCCTACACCGAGCATACCCTGACCCGCTTCGAGGATCTCTGGCGCCAAGCCAGGCAAGGCCTGACCGCCGGTTATGCCCTCGACAACGAAGAGGCCGAGATCGGCGTGGGCTGCATCGGTGTCCTGCTACGCGACCCGGCGGGCGAGCCCCTGGCGGGGCTGTCCATCTCCGCCCCCAGGGAACGGCGACGCGATGAGTGGGTCGATCTTATCCTGGAGGCCGCCCGACGCATCCAGGTGCGCGTCGCCCGGCGCCAAGGGCTTGGCCATAGGCTGGAGCCAATCCAGGCCCCCTGATTTTTTGCTCAGGAAGCCCCTCGCGGTACCTCTTCCAGATGCCGCTGGAGCCAGAGTTCCAGCAGGGCCAGGTGCCACAGCTTGTTGCCACGGATACGGGTGTGATGCATATCGGGGGCGGCGAGCAGTTGTTCCAGGTACTGCCGCTGATAGAGACCGCGCTCGCGGCAAGCTTGGGAGTTGACCAGATCCCGCATCATGGCGAGAAAGTCGCCGCGCACATACTTGAGGGCCGGCATGGGGAAGTAGCCCTTGGGCCGGTCGATGACGGCATCCGG